>JBDLUZ010000001.1:0-32447 GCA_039805045.1 Bacteroidota bacterium
TAATTTTATTTCAAAGAAATAAAACTAATCTGGGAGGGGTTTTGTCATTTTATTGCTTTTACTCAATACTTTCTGACCTTTTTATAAATAAGTTGAGTTTAAAATTCCTTGAATCAGAATTTTATGCATTCAGGTTGTTTACTGTCATTGAGTTTTTATGTTTTTCCTTCATCATTTACAAGAACCTCAATTCAAATGGACTTAGAAAAGTCTTATATTTTTCATCAGTATTCTTCTTTCTCTCTATTATCATTGATTTGCTGACCAATTCCATTGAAAATTTTGATTCCCTACCAACGGGAGTTGAGTCGATCTTAATCTTATTCTATTGTATATTAACGCTTTATGAACAAATATCAACAGGGAAACCTTTGTATTCATTCCCTGTTTTATTCGCATTCAGTCTGATTCTATTTTTTTCCGGAACATTCTTTCTTTTCATTATGTCACAAAATAATTTTGAAAACGAAGAATTTTCCACACTCTATGATTATATTGTAGCCATTTCCAAAATCCTGATGACATTACTGATGAGCGTTGGCATATTAGCCAACCGAAGAACTGAAACTCAAAACAACAGGACTTTTCAAAAAATTTAAATGCACCCGTTAATTATATTCGCTGCATCTAACGTATCGTACGTGCTCCTTCTGGGAACCTTAGGAATGCTCGTATTGGCTGTTGGCCTGGTAGCATTCATCGTTTTTCATCAACGGAAAGTGATAAAATACCAGCAGCAGTTACAGGTAATGGAGGAGCAACAACAACAGATTCTTCTCAATGCATCCATTCGCTGGCAGGAAGAAGAGCGGCAGCGAATTGCCGCTGACCTGCATGATGATGCTGGTCCGCTGCTGGCTACTGCCAGACTTTACCTAAACGATAACCTTGTTCATCAGGATATTTCAGTCCAACTTCAAAGTATCAACAATGCCAAAAACATCATTGATGATACCATTCAGCTGATTAGAAACATCTCGCACAGCCTAATGCCTCCTACCCTGAAAAATTTCGGACTTGAATCAGCTGTCAACGACTTATTTCAAAAAATCAGTGGTTCAGGTGCCATCAATGCCAATTGTCGCTTTCATGACTACCGTGAACGATTGCAACCTCAGAAAGAATTACTTTTATTCAGAATAACCCAGGAACTGGTTAACAATGTTTTGAAACACAGCAATGCCAGTTTCATACACATCACTCAAAATATCAATGAAGGAAATTTTTATATCCGTTTCCACCATGATGGAAAAGGAATAAATCAGGATGATTTTGAAAAAATGAATAAAAGTTCGATAGGACTTGGACTGAAGAATATTCAAAGCAGAATCAAGGTATTGGATGGGCAAATCAAATTTGAAAAGGATAATTCACAAACTTTCTTTAAAGTAACGATAGAAATCCCACTTCAGAATGCTGTAAATGCCTGAAAACGTATATTTGTTGCGTCATTTGAACTAAACCTTCCGCATGAGCAACATTACCGTTGGCATAGCTGACGATCACAAGATCTTCAGAAAAGGTGTAATTCTTTCACTCAGGCCATACACAAATATCTCCTTCATTTTTGAAGCCGAAAATGGTGAAGACCTTCTTGAAAAATTACAAGGCGAACAACCAGATATAGTTCTCCTTGACCTCAGAATGCCCGGAAAAGATGGTATTGAAACAACAAAAGAGATCAGCAAAAGATTTCCAAACATTAGAATTCTTATACTTACCATGTATGAGGATGAAAGGTTTGTTAGTCACCTCATGGAAAACGGTGCCAACGGCTATCTCCTTAAAAATGCTGACCCCGCAGAAATTAAAAAAGCCATCATGGAAGTTATGGCACGGGGATATTACCTGAATAATTTTGTAAACAGGGTGCTACTCAAAAAATCAGCCAAAAACAAAACAATTCCATCCCTCAACACTGAAATTAATATTTCAGAAAAGGAAAAGGAAGTAATCAGGCTACTATGCCTAGAATTTACAGCTTCAGAGATTGCTCAAAAAATGGAAATCTCTGCCAGAACAGTCGAATCCGTCAAAGACAGACTTATGTAAAGATTTGGATTGAAAAATACTGCCGGACTGGTTTTTTATGCAGTAAAAAACAACCTGATAGACTAATTGATGGCTAACGCCCACCCTTTCCTTAACTTTACATAAAAAAATGAGCAGGCACGGTAAGGTATTGGTGGCTATGAGTGGTGGAATAGACAGCACTGTGGCAGCATTGATGCTACATGAGGAAGGCTATGAAGTTATTGGGATAACCATGAAAACATGGGATTATGCAAGTTCCGGTGGCAGTAAGAAAGAAACAGGATGCTGCAATATTGATTCCTTTAATGATGCCCGTGCAGCTGCAGTTCAGCATGGTTTCCCCCACTATATCCTGGATATTCGGGATGAATTTGGAGATTTTGTAGTTGATAATTTTATTGAAGAATACCTTGCAGGCAGAACCCCTAATCCATGTGTCATGTGCAATACACATATTAAATGGAGGGCTCTTCTGAAGAGAGCAGATGCCATGGATTGTGCATTTATAGCAACCGGACATTATGCCAATATCCGACAACACGACAATGATAGGTTTGTCATCAGTAAAGGTTTGGATGAAACCAAAGATCAAAGCTATGTACTTTGGGGGTTGCAACAGGATTTGCTGAGCAGGACCATTTTACCACTTGGGAAATTCAGGAAAACTGCCATCAGGCAAATGGCTCATGATTTTGGTTATCCTGAACTGGCCAAAAAGAATGAAAGCTATGAGATATGTTTTGTTCCAGACAATGACTACAGGGGTTTTTTAAAAAGAAATGTAGAAGGACTTGAAACCAGTGTAAATGGTGGAAACTTTATAGACAAGTCTGGAAAAATCCTAGGCAAACATAAAGGATACCCATTTTACACAATTGGTCAGCGTAAGGGCTTGGACATAGCAATGGGAAAACCAGTTTTCGTTACTTCTATCAATCCTGTCACAAACTGTGTTACCCTAGGCGATGAAGAAGATTTACTGCAAAAAGAAATGCTTGTGGGAAAATTAAATTTCATCAAGTATGACGGCATACAGGATGGCATGGACGCTGTAATACGTATCAGATATAAAGATTTTGGTAATAACGGAACGCTGCATACCAAAGCAGATGGGATTGGCGTTACCTTTTATGACGCTGCTAAAGGTATAGCACCCGGACAATCAGCCGTATTCTATGAGGGTGATGATGTAATTGGCGGTGGAATTATACAAAGAACAAACTGATGCATTATAGGATTTCCATATCATTTATATGCCTCATCATGCTTATATCTTGTGAAAAGGAAACTGAAAACCTTTCATTTACCCCTGCTTCAGATTATTTCCCTTTAATTAAAGGTAAAAATATCACATATCAACTTGATTCCTCGGTTTACCTAAACCTCGGAACAAAAAAACAAATCAATACTTCCATTATTCGAGAGGCAGTAGATAGTGCCAGCATAGATAATGCAGGAAGGTTAACATTCAAAATAACAAGATCACGGCGTCAAAAAGATGACACAACCAAATGGAATCCAATCAATACCTATTTGGTTGCGGCATCAAATGAAACCATCGAAGTAATTGAAGAGAATCAGCGTTATATTAAACTTGTTAGTCCGGTTATAGCAGGTACCAAATGGAAAGGCAATGCCAAAATAAATACAACTGGCAATCCTGCATTATTATACCTTGACAATTGGGATTACACTTATACGGGTGTAGGATCTCCGTCTATTTTTAACAACAGGAACTTCCCTGATTGCTTAACAGTTATGCAGCAAAATGATACCATTGGCAATCCGGCTAATAAGAATTTCTATTTTGAGATCAATTATGCAAAAGAAATTTATGCAAGACAAATTGGACTCATTTTCAAGGAGATAATTCATGAAATTTGGCAACCTTCTAATGGCAACAACAGTGCAGGATATTATGAATCAGGTAGTTTTGGTTTGAAATTTACGATCATCAGTCATAATTAACACATGAAAATTGCATTCCTGGTCATTCTTATATTCGTGCAAACACATGCATTTTCACAGTACTCTAGGTATATCATCTCACTGACTGACAAAAAAGGAACTCCACATCAGCTCTCCAATCCATCTACATTTCTATCTCCAAAAAGTATAGCCAAAAGAACCAAGTTCAATATTAGCCTTGACAGTACCGATCTTCCTGTTTCAAAAATTTACCTTGACAGCATATTAGGGGCAGGAAAAGTCACTTTGATCAATACTTCAAAATGGCTTAATCAGGTTTTGATTCAGACAACAGATGCACAGGCCCTTTTAAAAATCAGCTCATTTACATTTGTTAAAAAAAGACAAGCAATTGCATTTAAACCTTCCAAGCAGGCTTCGCCAGATTTCATTGAGGAGATCACAGATTTAAACAAGGCAACTGAAACAACCAACTCAAATCTCAATTCATTACAATACGGCAACTCCGGCAAACAGATACAAATCCATGAAGGAGAATATCTCCATAATCTGGGTTTTAAAGGACAAAATGTGAGTATTGCTGTTTTGGACGGGGGATTTTTCAACTATAATGCAATCAAAGCCTTCGATTCTGTTCGTTCCTCTGGGAGGATAAAAGCTACTTGGGACTTCGTTGATAATAATAATCAGGTCCAGGAAGATGATCCGCATGGTATGTATTGTTTTTCTATACTTGCGGCTAATCTACCCGGAGTATTTGTAGGTTCAGCTCCAGAAGCTGATTATTACTTGTTCAGAACAGAAGATGTTAAGTCAGAATTTCCAGTTGAAGAACAGAACTGGATTGCAGCAGCAGAAAAGGCAGACAGTCTTGGAATCGATATCATAAGTTCTTCACTCGGGTATACTACGTTTGATGATCCGGCCTTCAACTATGGGTATGATGACATGAATGGAAAAAATACGATTGTTACCCGTGGAGCAGCGTTGGCATTCAAAAAGGGAATTCTGGTTATGAATAGTGCCGGAAATTCAGGCACCAATAGTTGGAAGTTCATTGGTGCACCTGCCGATGGAGAACAAGTTCTTGCAGTGGGTGCAGTAAATATAACCAGGCAGGTAGCGCCGTTTTCAAGTTATGGACCAACATTTGATCAGCGGATTAAACCAGACATTGTATCTGTAGGCTGGGGTACAGCTTTAATCAATGCCAGTGGTTTACCTGCAAGTGGAAATGGAACATCCTTTTCAAATCCAAATATTGCAGGTTTGATCGCCTGTTTGTGGCAAGCCTTTCCTGAAATGCGCAATAATGAGATTATTGAGGCTGTAAGAAAAAGTGGAGATATGTATGCAAATCCTGATTCCCGATCAGGTTATGGCTTACCCAATATGCAGAAAGCTTATGGCATATTGGAAATTGAAAGGGTCAAAAAAAATGCAGCTTCCTTATTGAGAGACGCTCGTGTAAAAGCATTTCCCAATCCATTTGAAAATAAAATACAATTAGTTTACAAAGCACCTGCAAATGGAAAAATTGAAATTCGGTTGACAGACCTTACAGGTCGTTTAATCTTCACCGAATCAAAACAAGTAATTGCGAATGAAATTTATGTATTTGATTTGGAAAATCTTGGCATTTTAAAAGCAGGACCATACATCATTACATATTCCGATGTGTCAGGAACTGGTAGCATCAAACTGGTAAAGTAAAAAGTGCTGAAAAAAGATGATCCCCACCCTGCAAATCTGCTGATAACATCTTTGTAGCAACTAGCTTAAGTGGCGAATTTTGTTCTAAAAAATCTACAACAGCAGTGTTTTCCTGCTGATAAACTGAACATGTAACATACAACAGGTATCCACCTTTTTTTAAATGCTGAGAGAGCTTTTCAACAATTGCAAATTGACGTCTTTGATACAGCGAGATGGTTTCAACATCCATTTCATGCAACCATTCGGGACTTCTTACCCAAGTCCCGGAACCTGTACAAGGAACATCTGCAATGATGAGATCAACACCGGCTGCCGGCAGATTAGACCTTACAACTGCAGACGACATGGGGTGTTCAAGATCAGTACAAAAAAGTTTAACCTTTTTTACTCCTGCAATGTTTGCACGGCGATGCAATTCATCTAGAATTTCTTCACGAATATCTGAAGCATAAATCCTTGCAGCAGGGAAATAGTCAGCAGCCATCAATGTTTTACCACCACTTCCGGCACAAACATCCCATATAGTTTCAACAGGTATCGGGAGATCATTAATGATGTCAAAAGTCTTTTGTGAGCTAATGTCCTGGATAACAAAATCCTTATCCGGGAAAATGTCATCTGGCAATTTTCCTGTGTTTTCAATACAAATGGCATTTTCATTCACCCATTGCCCCAGTAACTTATGGTCTTTTAAAAGTCTTTGGAATTTTGATTTATTTCCGGGTCTGATCCTGATAAAAAACGGTGGTTGTTTGAGGTGGCTGGCAATGAAATTTGATTGATTAATTTCAGGCATTACCGAATCGATTTCCGGAAAGAGCAGTTGTGGATCAAATTCATTGAAAATTTCCTTAGCAGTTTCTATTTTTTCTGCTATATCACTGTCAGAAGTCAATTTTAAAGGAAAATTCAACCAATCAAGATACCCGTTATCCGTTTTATGGGTGAGGTAATACCCTATACCCATCCCGGTATTGAAATCCAGTGTTACACACGACTTTCCGATTCTTAAAAATCCATAACAAAGGTCACCTATGATTTTCCTGTCTCGTGAGCCAAATTTCTTATACCTTCTGAAATAGTTTTTCAAAAACACTGCAAAAGGCTCCTTAAAATGATAGGAGTCTAATATCGATGAAGCAGTTTTATGATATGAATGAAAAAAACCACCCACCATATTTATACTTATTAAAGTTCCAGTAAGGTTTTAACCGGATCTTTTCCAAATAACAACAGTTCAGGATTTTCCAAGAGTTCCTTAACCCTAACCAAAAAGCCTACACTTTCCCGTCCGTCAATTATTCTGTGATCATAGCTCAATGCGAGATACATCATAGGTCTGGCAACTATCTGACCTTTGACAACCATTGCCCGCTCTTCAATTTTGTGCATACCCAGAATAGCAGATTGAGGAATGTTAATGATTGGCGTACTCATCAGGGAGCCAAATACGCCGCCATTTGTAATCGTGAAAGTCCCGCCCTGCATTTCGTCAAGTGATAATTTGTTGTCTCGTGCCTTTGTTGCAAGTTCAACAACTTTCTTTTCAATTTCAGCCATAGATAAGCTTTCAGCGTTCCTAATTATGGGAACAACCAATCCTTTTGGTGCTGATACCGCTATTGAAATGTCACAATAATCGTGGTAAATGAGCTCATCGTTATTGATATATGCATTTACTGCAGGCCACTCCTGCAATGCAAATGCACATGCCTTGGTGAAAAAACTCATGAAACCCAAACCAACTCCATGCGCCTCCTTGAATTTATCTTTATATTTCGCCCTGATGTCCATGACAGGACCCATATCTACTTCATTAAAAGTAGTGAGCATTGCAGTAGTATTTTTGGCCTCTACCAATCTTCTAGAGATTGTTTTGCGCAATTGCGACATCTTCTCCTTGCGCTCATTTCTCGTAAATGGTTCAACACCTGGCTTCTTACCAGGATTGGCAATTGCCTCCAATACATCCTGTTTGAGAATTTTACCACCTGATCCGCTTGCTGCAATTGCTTTTGCATCAATTTTTTTATCTGCTATGATAGCTGCAGCAACCGGAGTTGCTTTGACGTCTGTTGCTGGTTTTGATGAGGTAACAGCCTCGGAAACAATTTTTTCTTTAGCAGGTATTTCTTCAACTTTTAACCCTTCAGGACGTTGGGCGTTTTCATCAATGAAACATACAACATCACCAATGGCCAATGTATCTCCTTCTTGCACCTTTATCTGGAGTAATCCTGCCTTTTCGGCATTAATTTCGAATGTAGCCTTTTCACTCTCAATTTCAGCCAACACTTCATCCCTTTCAACCCACTGCCCATCTTTTTTCAACCATTTAGCAAGGCTAACTTCACTGATTGACTCCCCCACTGTTGGTACCTTTATTTCTAGCATAAGAAAAAATTTATTGAATTGATTGATGTTGGTTATGCAAAAGCTTGTTTGAGAATCTCCTGTTGCTCTGCGAGGTGAATCTTATTGTAACCTGTTGCAGTGGCAGCACTTGGATTTCTTGCAATAATGCTGAATGGGAATGAGTCGAGATTCATGGTCAGGTAAGAAGCGGCACCCATATTTCTAGGTTCTTCCTGAACCCACCGCCACGAAGCATTTTTATATTTACTTGCCAGTGATTCAAGTTGTTTTACTGGAAGTGGATATAATTGTTCCATCCTAATTATTGCTGTATCTGTAACTCCATTTTGTTGCCTGAAATCATTCAAATCAAAATAAATTTTACCAGAGCAAAAAATTACTTTTTGAGGATGCTCAGAAGCATTAGCATCATCTATGACTTCATTGAATGATCCGGAAATAAATTCACTGACAGCTGAATAACTTCCCGGATGACGAAGGTTTGCTTTGGGAGAGAAATTAATCATTGGCTTCCGGAAAGGCCAGGTCATCTGCCTTCTCATTGCATGGAAAAAGTTAGCAGCAGTTGTAATATTGGTAACAACCATGTTTAATTCAGCACACATCTGCAGGAACCGTTCCAGCCTTGCACTGCTGTGCTCCGGGCCCTGTCCTTCGTAACCATGCGGTAACAACATAACCAGGCCATTCATTCTGTTCCATTTTTGTTCAGCTGCTGATATAAACTGGTCTATCATGGTCTGGGCCCCATTAGAAAAATCACCGAACTGAGCTTCCCATATCACCAAGGCATCAGGATTTGCAAGTGCATAACCATACTCAAACCCAAGCACACCATATTCACTAAGGAGCGAGTTAAAAATCCTGAATTTGCTTTTATTTTCAGCACCAGACAAGCGATTGTATTGTTCATTTGTAATTTCATCCCTCAAGATGGCATGCCTGTGGCTGAATGTTCCACGCTTGACATCCTGTCCGCTCATTCGCACTTCCTTTCCTTCATGAAGTAAGCTGGCATACGCAAGTAACTCAGCCGTTGCCCAATCAACCTTACTTTCTTTTTGTAAAAGGTTTATTTTGTCCTGAATCAGTTTTTCTATTTTTTTGAGAGGCCTGAATCCTTCCGGAATCTGCATGATTGAATCAAACAATTTCCTGAATGCTGATTCATCTATTGCAGTAGCTGGTGAGGTATCAAAATCAGCAGGAACAGCTTTCTTCATGCTTTTCCAAACAAGTTCAGGAGCTTGATAATGGTAAGGCAATGGGTTCTGTTTAACCTCATCCAGCCTTTCCTGTAAATCAGACCAAAACTTCTTTTCCATTTCAACTGCCAGCGTCTGAATTTCAGGATTTGCATTAGACTGCAGGGACTTTAAGTATTGCTCCCTTGGATTGGCATGCTTCTCAATTATTGCATATAACTGGGGCTGGGTAAATTTGGGATCATCTCCCTCATTATGTCCATGACGCCTGTAACATACCATATCTATGAAGACGTCGCTGTTAAACTTTTGCCTGTATCGTGTAGCAATTTCAACGCACCTGACCACGGCTTCTGGATCGTCGCCATTTACATGCAAGACTGGTGCATGAACCATTGCTGCCAGGGATGTACAATAATCAGCCGATCGCGCATCTTCAAAGTCGGTTGTAAATCCAATCTGGTTATTGATCACAAAATGAATAGTACCACCTGTTGAATAGCCATCCAGACCCGACATCTGTAATATTTCATACACAATTCCCTGACCTGCCACAGAGGCATCTCCATGAATCAGAATTGGCAATATTGAATCATACTGGCTGTTGTACATGACGTCTGCCTTTGCTCTTGAGAATCCAAGAACTACAGGGTCTACTGCTTCCAGATGTGATGGATTAGGCATCAACTTGAGGGAAATCTTTTTGCCTGATGGGGTCAGCACATCACTTCCAAAGCCCAGGTGATACTTTACATCCCCGCTACCCATAGTCTGATCCGGAGTGGATTTCCCCTCAAACTCACTGAAGATGTGCGCATAGGTTTTACCCATAATGTTGGCCAGCACATTCAGCCTTCCCCTATGAGCCATTCCAATCACAACCTCTTTCACACCCAGATCTCCAGATGTGTTAATTATTGCATCAAGTGCTGCAATTGTTGTTTCACCACCTTCAAGTGAAAATCTTTTTTGCCCGATGTATTTGGTATGGAGAAATTTTTCAAATATGACTCCTTGATTAAGTTTTTCGAGGATCCGCTTTTTCTTTTCTGCCGGAATAGGTTCTGAAAACTTGGTTTCTATTTCCCAGGTGATGAAATCAATTTTTTCCTGATTGCTGATATACTTGAATTCAACACCTACATGGTTTGCATAGCACTTTTGTAGGTGCTGGTGAATTTCCCTCAATGTAACTGCGCCAAGTCCAATCAGATTTCCAGCAAAAAAGACCTGGTCATAATCACGCTCATCAAGACCGAAAAAACTGAGATTCAGGTTGGCATTGCGATCTTTTCGTTCCCTGATCGGATTGGTTTTGGCAAGCAAATGACCCTTGTTCCTATATCCAAGTATCATTCTGTAAACTCCCAGCTCCTTTTTCCAATCTCCTGTATTACCGGAGACAGTTGCTGGCGTTGTAGCTGATTGCTGTGACTGTGAAACAGCAAAATCAAAACCTTCAAAAAACTTTCTGAGATCAGGGTCAATAGCTTCAGGGGAAAGGGTAAATTCCCTGTACAACTGCTCAATATATGAAGGATGAGAAGAGGTGATATATGAAAAGTCTTTCATTGAAAGTAAAATATAGTTTTAGGGGATTTTTGGATGCAAATATCGTTCATTTGATTCAAAAAATATGCTATTTATGAAAGTTCAAATCAGTATTTTATCAGATAAATACTTATAATTTTTGGAGGATTGAATTTACTGTATTACCTTTGCATCCCGACAAAAAAGAAATAAAGAAAGATGGCAAATCATAAGGCAACCAAAAAAGACGTTCGTCAGGTAGCAAAACGCAGGGACCAGAATCGTTATAATGGCAAAACAACCCGTAATGCGATGCGTGACCTTCGTGCGCTCACTGATGCCACCCAGGCCAAGGAGTCATTACCTGGCGTTCTCAGCAAAATAGATAAACTGGCAAAGAAAGGTGTAATACATAAAAATAAGGCTGCGAACCTCAAAAGTTCTTTAGCCAAAGCTATTGCCAAAATAGCATAACTGTATACATTTATATTATTTTTGAAAGGACATCCGAAAGATGTTCTTTTTTTTTATTAACTATTTTAGCGCTCACGTTTAACCTTTAATTTAAATTATGGCCGAAAAGATTATAATCCTGGACTTCGGTTCCCAATACACACAATTAATAGCCAGGGCTGTAAGGGAAGCAAATGTATACTGTGAAATCATTCCGTATCACAAAGAGATAGACTTTTCAGAAGACTTGAAAGGTATCATACTCTCAGGTTCTCCTTTTTCTGTAAATGATCCAAATGCACCTGCAGTTGATATCAGGGCATTGGCATCCAAGAGAAATATCCTTGGTATTTGTTATGGTGCACAATCTACAGCCAAACAATTCGGAGGCAGGGTTGAACGGTCTGCAAAAAGGGAATATGGAAGAGCTATACTGGAAACACGTTCAGAACATGCGCTTCTTCAAGAAGTTCCGGAAACTTCTCAGGTCTGGATGAGTCATGGTGACTCAATTCTGGAGTTACCAGACAATGCCACTGTTCTGGCAACGACCTCTTCAATTCCAGTAGCTGCATTTAGGTTAAATGAACCCGGACTTCACGAAATACTTGGATTACAGTTTCATCCGGAAGTTTATCACTCTGAATTTGGAAAAAAAATCATCCAAAATTTCTTGTACTCCATTTGTGGCTGCAACGGAGAATGGACATCCGCACATTTTATCACGGATACTGTAGCTTCATTGAAGGAGCAAATTGGCGATAAAAAGGTAGTGATGGCATTGAGCGGAGGTGTTGATTCAACCGTAGCGGCAACCCTTATCCACAGAGCAATTGGTAAAAACCTCTATGGTATATTTGTTGATAATGGCGTGCTCAGAAAAGATGAGTTTGCTGCCGTCCTAAAAACATATGAACAGCTTGACCTGAATGTGAAAGGTGTTGATGCAAAAAATGAATTCTATCATGCCTTAGCCGGATTAACCAATCCTGAAGAAAAAAGGAAAGCAATAGGCAAGACATTTATAGATATTTTTGACCAGGAAGCACAGTTACTGAGTGATATTTCTTTTTTAGGACAGGGAACAATATACCCTGATGTCATTGAAAGTGTCTCAGTACATGGTCCTTCTGTAACCATCAAGTCTCATCACAATGTTGGGGGACTGCCTGAAACCATGAAACTAAAGCTGGTTGAGCCCCTCCGATTCCTTTTCAAGGACGAAGTGAGAAGAGTAGGCCAGGAATTGGGTATACCGGATGATTTACTTTTCAGACATCCTTTTCCGGGACCCGGACTTGCTATTCGCATTTTGGGAGAGATAACACCTGAAAAAGTTGACCTCCTACAGCAGGCAGACCATATTTACATACAACTGCTCAAAAAACACGGGTTATATAACCAAGTATGGCAGGCTGGAGCCATCCTACTTCCTGTTAAATCCGTTGGCGTAATGGGTGATGAAAGAACTTATGAATTTACTGTGGCATTGCGAGCGGTCACTTCGGTTGATGGCATGACTGCAGATTGGGCACATCTTCCTTACAGTTTCCTGGGAGAAATCTCCAACGAAATAATTAACCAGGTCAGAGGTATAAACAGGGTTGTTTATGATATATCCAGTAAACCGCCTGCCACAATAGAATGGGAATAAATGAGTAATTTTGGTGGATGAAAACCACCCTATTGCTGATTTACCTTTTCTCTGCTGTAACAGTTTTTACGCAGGAAAAAAAATCAATAGTTGAAGTTGGATTGTTCAGTTCATTATACCTTGATCAGCATTTCAATCATGAAAATGAACTGATTAATCCCCGTGATTTTCCAAAACAAGCACTTTCCTCACTTGAATTCTATGAAGGAGCAGCACTTGCAATAGATTCCCTCAATGCTGTTGGTAAAGCTGTAAGCCTTAAGCTTTATGATGTACAAAGTTATCAGGGGAATATCAGCAAAGCTTTTGAAAATGGGGACTTTGAAAAACTGGACTTGATTATTGCACAGGTTGGAGGGAATGAATTTTTCCAGCTGGCAATCATAGCGAGGGAAATGAATATTCCCATAATTAATGCTACTTACCCCAATACAAGAGGGATTACAGCATCTCCAGATTTATATATTGTGAACCCCAGAATTAATGTCCATCTCGAGCAAATCCACCAAAAAATTGAGAGGAACTGGAAAACTGCCAATATTGTTTGGTTCACCAAAGAAAAGGCGACTGAAAAACAACTTGAAAGTATTTTCCGAAACCTAAACAATCAACAGGGAACAAATGGGTTCAGGTATAAAACGGTTTACCTGAAAGAAGACTTCAGCAATACGGACGTTACCAAAAACTTTGACAGCACCAAGGCAAATGTCTGGATATTTGGAAGCTTTGATGAAACCTTTGCAACAAAATTTGTGAGTGAGGCCAACAATTTGCTGTCCAAATCAAAATTACATCTTATTGGAATGCCCAACTGGGAGTCTTTCAAAGAGATACAATCCAAAGAATATTCAAACTTGGCTATTTACTATACTATGGCCTTCTACTTGCCGCATGAGAATTTATTTGTCAGGCGAATAGATGAAATTTACAAAACCTCCATGGGGATAAAGAGTCCGACTATGGCCCTGAAAGGTTTTGAAATCACCTATTATTTTTGTTCTCTACTGGATAAATACGGGAAAATCAAAACCGGTCAACCCGCAGATGCAAGTTTTAAAGTATTAACCGATTTTGATTTTCAGCCTGTACAATTGAATCCTGCCTCCGGTGAGGCTGATTTTATTGAAAACAAAAAAATTAAATTCATCAGAAGGTTAAACAACCTAGCACTCCCCTATTTCTAGTCTACCCAGTCAGCTACAAATATATTTGTATCACGTGTGCCGCCATTGTTTCTGTTGGAACAAAAGACAACCTTTTTTCCATCAGTACTAAACATTGGGAAGGCGTCAAAACCCTTATCGCGACTAATTTTCTTCAAATCGGATCCATCCTCATTCATTGTATACAGATTAAAGGGAAATCCTCTTTTATATTCATGATTGGATGCAAAAATTATTGTTTTACTATCAGGCATATATGCAGGAGCCCAATTTGCTTGTCCAAGTTTACTTACCTGCTTAGGCTGACTTCCATCTGCATTGGCAATCCAAACCTCCATTTGGGTAGGTGCAACAAGATTTTCCTTTAAAAGATCCTTGTATTCCCTGATTTCAGTTTCTGTTTGCGGACGGGATGCTCGCCAGATTATTTTTGTGCCATCCGGACTAAACCAGGCGCCGCCATCATAACCAAGCTGATTGGTTATTCTTTTAGTCTTCCCCGATTTTAAATCCATTGTATACAAGTCAATATCACCATCCCTTGTTGAAGTAAACAACATTGTTTTACCATCGGGAGAAATTGTTGCTTCTGCATCGTAACCAGGATTATCGGTTAACTGCTTGGTTATTTTACCATCCAGATTTGAAACAAAAATGTCATACTCCGGATAAAGTGGCCAAATATACTTATTCCCGTATTTAGCCCTGTCTGGAACTGGGGGACAAGCTTCACTGGCATGGTGAGTTGATGCGAAAACAACATGTTTATTATCTTTCAAGAACGCGCCACAAGTAGTTCTTCCTTTTCCGGTACTAATGAGTTTGGGTTCAAATTTTTCATTTGCGTGCTCAGGAACCTTACCAACATAAATTTGATCACAGGGAATACCTTCTTTGGCATAAGTTTTCTGGAAAACAAGCCATTTGCCATCAAAACTGAAATAGGCCTCTGCATTATCACCACCAAAAGTCAGTTGACGGATATTTTTAAAATGTGATTCAGCAGCATACTGCAGGCTATCCTGAGCTGATGTGCTTTGCATGCTGATAAAACAAAAGATGATTAAAATTGGAGCAATAAGCTTGTAAGCAGTCAAAGATTTACTCATAAATGGATATTATTAGGCAAAATTATAAAATTACATGACCTGTGCAGGCTTTGAATGGATTAAAAGGATAGATATTCCTAATTTTGGACATGCAAGTGAGCTATATTTTCATATTAACGCTAATCTTCAACCTTTTATTATCAACATCCTGTAATGAAAGCAGTCGTGAACCTGCAACTGCAGAAAGCAACAAAAGGGAAGTATATTTTGAAAATGATGCAAAAAAATTTCCTGATTCTGCATCTGTCCAGCTGAAATGGGCCGAATCCCTTGTCAGTGCCGGAGATACATCAAAAGCCATTGATGTACTCTTACAGTTCCAGGAAAAATTTCCTGGAGATCCCCAAATCCTGAATGCCCTGTCTTATGCATTTACCCTTTCCAAAGACACAACTGCGGCTGTATCATATCTTGAACAATCATTATCTAACAATCCCAATCAGCCCGATAGTGAAATGGAACTGGCCTTTCTTTATCAGTTGCAAAACAACAACAAATGGGAAAAAGCCACAGCAGAAATGATTGCAGACAAGGTTAATCAAATCAGGTCTGCTAGAGGTTATTTTGTAAGAGGAGTCTTTGAATCAAATCAAAATCAGATTGAAAAAGCAATTCGTTCTTTTGATTCATCAATCATGCAACAATTTACTTTTACCGACGCTTTTATTGAAAGATCCATACTTCTTTTCGAACAAAAAAGGGTTGATGAAGCGTTGAATGGCTTGTACAAAGCTTTAGAACTTGACAGAAAGAATCCTGACATATACTTCCTGATAGGAGAATGCCTGGAAAAACAACATAAATATGATGAGGCACGTAATTTCTACCTTCAGGTTCTGGAATTATACCCATCACACCAGGCTGCCCGCCAAAAATTAAATACATTACCTCAACCCAAAAAATAAACATGCCAATAATTGCTCCTTCCCTTTTAGCAGCAGATTTTCTTAACCTGCATGAAGCCTGTTCTATGCTTAATCGTTCTGAAGCTGAGTGGTTGCACTTAGATATAATGGACGGACGCTTCGTTCCCAATATCAGCTTTGGGTTACCAGTTATTACATCCATAAAAAAAGCAACCAATAAAATTTTTGACGTTCACTTGATGATCGAAGAACCAGAAAAATTTACCCCGGCATTTAAAGCTGCAGGTGCTGATATCCTGACAGTTCATGTTGAGGCCTGCAATCATCTCCACAGAAACCTGGAGCAAATTCGGTCCTTGAACATGAAAGCAGGAGTTGCGTTAAACCCACATACACCTATTTCTCAGATTGAAGAAGTGCTAAGTGATGCTGATCTTGTTTGTATCATGACAGTTAATCCAGGTTTTGGTGGTCAAAAATTCATTACTTCAATGCTTTCAAAAATAGAAAGGTTAAAAAATGCCATAATCAAACAAAACAGCAAAGCATTGATTGAAATTGACGGCGGCGTAACACTCGATAATGCTGAGGCTATTGTAAAAGCTGGAGCAGATATTCTTGTGGCAGGCAGCACAGTATTCAATTCAGCAGATCCTGAAGGGGTTATTTTGCAGTTGAAAAACATACATTAGAAATTGTTTCAGAGGGAATTTGAACAAGTCTTTTCACATTTTGTTTCTAATTTATACGGTTCTCATCCCGGCGAAAAGAGTAAATTTGAGTAACCCAATACAAAAAGTTTTAAACCACATACTTTGACTGAAACAATTATCAACCTTGAATCAATTAATCCCATTGAGTTTTTTGGGGTAAACAACGGGAAATTGGATTTGCTGAAAAAAAGATTCCCGCTTTTAAAAATACTCAGCAGGGGTACACAAATTAAATTAAGTGGCGCACCTGAAATGATAGATCAGGCCAAGGAGAAAATTGAAATATTGGTTCAGTATCTTGAGCGTAACGGAAACGTCAGTCACAATTATTTTGAACAAATACTCGGAGGAGATGACGCTGAACAGATAGATCATTTCGTAGAAAAGAATCCCCATGAAGTACTAGTGTTTGGTCCGAATGGCAAATCTGTGCGCGCAAGGACACAAAACCAGAAGAAAATGGTGAGCATGGCAGAAAAAAATGACATCATTTTTGCCATCGGACCAGCAGGAACCGGAAAAACTTACACAGCAGTAGCCCTGGCCGTAAGGGCATTGAAAAACAAATCTGTTAAAAAAATCATCCTTACCAGACCTGCTGTTGAGGCAGGAGAAAGTCTTGGATTTCTTCCCGGTGACCTTAAAGAAAAAATTGACCCCTACTTAAGGCCGCTTTATGATGCCCTTGATGATATGATTCCGGCTGACAAGCTCGGATATTATATGTCTACCCGTGTTATCGAAATTGCTCCACTCGCATACATGAGGGGTAGGACACTTGATAATGCATTCATCATTCTGGATGAAGCGCAAAACACAACTGACCTCCAGATTAAAATGTTTTTAACCCGCATTGGAGCCAATGCCAAAGCCATTATAACCGGAGATTTGAGTCAGATTGATTTACCTAAAAATCAAAAAAGTGGACTCACCAAGGCAACAAAGATTCTCAAAAATATTGATGGTATTGCCCACATTGAGCTTGACGAAGAGGATGTTGTGAGGCATAGGCTTGTTAAAGCCATTATCAGGGCCTATGACAGAGACCAGCAAAATGAAAATTAAGATGAACAGACTTCTCTCATTAACAGGATTTATACTTTTTGTATTGATAGGGTGCTCAGAGCCTGAAGGTTTTATACAACCTGAAGACCCACTTGATGCGGGTAGAGAGTTTATCAGAGCTGTGATGGATGGTGATTATGAGGAGGCTGAACTCTATCTTTCAGAAGATGCGGAAGACAAGGAATTGTTTTCACGGTATAAACAATACATGAAAAAACAACCACAAAAAGAAAGACTTTCCTTAAAATCGGCTTCAATCATTATAAACAAATTGGAAAACCAGGGAGACAGCATCTGCCTCATTAATTTTTCCAATTCACATTCAATGAAGCCGATGGATTTGAAAGTAATCAATGAAAAAAATGGCTGGAAAGTAGACTTCAGCTATACTTTTTCAGGTAATTTACCATTACAAGATTGATTTTTTATAAAGGAAAGAGCTTATGGACGATAAAAAAATCAAAATGGAAACTATTTTAATATTACTGCTGATTGGTTTAGCCGCAGGTTTTTTAGGTGGTTTGGTTGGAATTGGAGGGGGTGTTTTAATAGTTCCGGCATTGGTTTTGTTATTGGGCCTCAGTCAACATATGGCCCAAGGTATTTCACTTGCCATGATTTTATTCCCGGTAGGTATTCTAGGGGTTATTAATTATTACAAAAACGGCTATGTAGACTTCAAATATGCCGGACTAATTGCATTAGGTTTTTTTGCAGGCAGTTACTTGGGGAGTAAATTTTCTTTAAGTCTTTCTCAGGATACAGTAAAAAAAATATTTGCGGTAGTAATGATATTATTATCGATAAAATTATTGTTTTCAGGCAAAAAATGATGTGGATTTTTATTGTTACTGCATCAAATTGGTAAATATATTGCTACTTGTCGCAAAACTACACAGAACTCAATGACAAAGTTTTATTGGACTCTTACAGGGTTTCCGGAGACAATAAATATATCGGCACCTTATTGGCCCGTTATAGTCTGATGGTTTTCGGTGTTTGCATGAAGTATCTCAAGAATACTGCTGATGCACAGGATGCTGCGCAGCAGGTTTTTGAAAAAGCATTTACTGAAGTTGATAAATACGAAATCCCTTATTTTAAAAGTTGGATTTATACCGTTGCACGGAATATCTGCCTGATGAGATTACGAAACCACAGGCATCTCCTTGAGCCCATTGAAGAATTCCAGGAAATGCCTGATCTGGAGATTGTTTCAGCTGATGAACTTCGATTAAAAGAGTTTTTGAAGGAAGAAGAAAATGTCAGTCTTCATGAGGCCCTCGATGAACTTAACCAGGAGCAGGCAACTTGCATTAAATTATTTTATTTTGAAAAAAAATCATACCAGGAAATTCAGCATTCAACCGGATACACATTTCACCAGGTCAAAAGCCAT
Organism: Bacteroidota bacterium; assembly: GCA_039805045.1. Taxonomy (GTDB): domain Bacteria; phylum Bacteroidota; class Bacteroidia; order Chitinophagales; family Chitinophagaceae; genus Pollutibacter. Next base: position 19,213 of record JBDLUZ010000001.1, read on the forward strand.
ATCCAGAATGGCAAACGCATGTTGCGCAACATCTTAGGAAAAAAATCGGAATCACATGAAAGAGATTAATGATGCGCCGGAACATCAGGGAGAAGAAAAAATCACATTCAAACTTCTGGACTATGTAAATGGAAGTTTGAAACGTGAAGAACAATGGGAAATGGAAGAACTGATGAACAATGATTCAGCTATTTCAGATGCCATAGAGGGCCTTAAACAGTTCGAATACCCGGCTGAAATAATTCCCATTCAACAATATCTGAACAAAGGAATTTTATCCAACACTTTGAAGAAGAAGAGAAACAAGTACAAACCAATTCAATTTCCATTTTGGATTATTCTCGTAATAATTACACTCATGTTAATAGGATTGGCTGGACTGGGAATTATACAATTGTTAAAATAAAACATATACAATATTTGTTTAATTCATTTCTATCTATTAAATTTATACCTATTCTTACTTAAACAATATTTGATTCTTAGATAGACATACCTCGTTTTGATTATGACCAAAACCAACTGAAAGAGGTCCGGATAAAATCTGGATCTCTTTGCTTTTATTGATATTGGATGTAAAGAGGTACAGGTTTCAAAGCAAGCAATTCTGCAGGTTTTAATAGCCGGTGAGGTGGTTCTTTCAAATCATTCTTATAAAATATTTTGAACCCAGTGAATTGAACAGGTTCTTTGTAGGCAAAATGCCAGTAGGTATTTATTTTCCTTTGAGGAGCTCCCCATCCATCCATATCAATGACAACCTGGACTTCTGGTTTTGGTTTAATATTTGTGTAGTCTTTTAACATGCCCTTTGTAAAGCGGTGTATTACCAATACTTTAGGCGGTAGATTGTACTTTTTTACCACATCAGCCAGGTAAGTGGTTGCATATGTGATATCCGCTGCATCGAAACTGCCAATAACTGAACCCGGACGTTGTCCGCCTTTCATAGAAAATTCTGGATCTATGCCCAGATGCACTTGAGGGTTTTTTAGATATTTTTCAAGTACCGGAATTTCTTCCTGTAAGGAACTCAGTCCAACTTGAATATCCAGAAAAACCAGTGCATTGATCTCCTGAGCCATCCGTATTATCTTATCAATTTCACTTGATGGCATGCGCAATCTGTACTTGCCGGAAGGTCCGGGATCAAGTTGAGCAGTTGCCACTATGTAATGTAAGGCAGCAATTGCCGGAGTAGATGAGTCTGCTTTATTCCAGGTTGTCACTTCCTCCATGAGTCTTTTAAACATTTGAGGTTTAGGTAATTCACCCAATATGCCCATCCTTGTTGAATAGAGATTACCATAATAGGCTATAATTCTATTGAAAGGTAAAATTGCGCCAGGGAGTGGAAAGTGATTATTGAAAGTCCATTTACCAGAACTGTCTCCGTTAGCCATTGCCTTCATGCGCAAGGAATAGGCTGCAGAATCAAGCACAGGAATAGCCTTACTGGGTTTAATGGCGTTTGAATCCTTAAGCTGTGAAATGGGGCCATTCTGGGCATTGCCACATCCTGAGAAAACAATACAAGCAAAAAAATGTGTTGAGAAAATTATTATAAACTTAAATTTCATGTTGTCTTATCAATTGTTAAGGAGTTCAAATAACTTTTTTAAATCGTCATTTGATTTGAGTTTCAGCTTATTGGCAGTAGTCAGTTGATTGATCTTTGCTCTAAGATCAGGTAAGGCATCTGAAATAGTTGACTCATTTCTTTTTACCTTAGTCATCTTTCCAAAAGCTACATCGTACACATAGATTTCTTCTGAGGGCGTGAATTTCTTTTTAGAACCTGTACTTCCGTAAACATAAATATCTGAGGGATAACTGAACCTGAAATTAACCAACTGGAATTTGGAGCCATCAGCAATTACCTCATAGAGTGTTTCTTTTGAAAATCTTCCATTTACGGGGTAGCCACTCCTGAATAAAAGTTCATCGGTATTACCCTCAACCTGAAGTAAAATACGAAAACTAGAAACTGGGTCATTGAAAAGGAAGAGTTCACCACTTCTATTGAAATAGAGTTCATTTTTCTCTAAATTGAATTTAATATCAATGTCCTTTGCAATACCGCCATCCCTGAAATAAACTGTTCCTTTTGACCAATCATTGCTTAACAATGGGGAACCTTCTATGTTGTTATTGTCTTTGTTGACAATAGGCCTACCGCGAATGTTATATGCTTCAACCATGAAATTGGTAGATACCTGTGAAGTAACAGATTGGCCTATAACCGGAAAAATGCCGAAAAATGGCAAAATCATGAGGAAAAATATCTTCAAAAACTTTTTCATGGTAGAACTTGAGGATTAAAAATATAAAAGAAAATGCAACTCCCTTGCTAAATCTTGAGATACATGACATTTGACATACCTTTGGTATCTAAAAAACAGATATATTGGATTTTTCATCATTTCATTTTCATGAATCGCTTTCAGAAAGTTTAGCCATGAGTGGCTACAAAAAGCCAACACCCATTCAGGAACAAGCGATTCCAATTATTTTATCGGGAAAAGACCTGGTAGCCTGTGCCCAAACGGGAACTGGTAAAACTGCTGCATTTTTACTGCCCATTCTGCATAAACTACTTTCAGACAGTCTCAAAGACAGTGAAGTACATGCACTGATTATGGTGCCAACAAGAGAACTTGCTGTTCAAATCAGCAGTCATCTAGACGGACTAACTTATTTCTCATCAATCAGCTCAATTGCAGTATATGGAGGTGGAGATGGAGGTAGTTTTGTCAGGGAAAAACAGGCACTTACGCAAGGAGTGGATATTGTTGTTGCCACACCCGGAAAACTGATATCCCACCTCAATATGGGATATGTGAAGATGAAAGAATTGAAATACCTGATCTTGGATGAAGCGGACCGCATGTTAGACATGGGCTTTCATGATGATATCATGCGTATTATTTCGTACTTACCTAAAGAACGTCAAACCCTTCTCTTTTCAGCTACAATGCCTCCCAAAATTCTGCAGCTGACAAAAAGTATATTACAGGATCCAGCTGAGGTAAGCATTGCGTTGTCAAAACCACCTGAAAGCATAAAACAACTTGCTTATGTTGTTTATGACACCCAAAAAATACCTGTCATTCAACATATTCTCTCAGAAAAAGAATATAAATCTGTTTTGATTTTTTGCTCCAAAAAGCAAACAGTTAAACAACTGACAGCACAATTAAAAAAGAAAGGGTTGAATGCAGCAGACATTCACTCTGACTTGGATCAAACCCAACGCGAAGATGTCTTACTGGAATTTGCTTCAAAAAGACTACCTATACTTGTTGCAACAGATATTCTGAGCCGGGGAATTGATATTGATCAAATTGAACTTGTAATAAACTATGATGTACCGTCTGACGGCGAAGATTATGTTCACAGAATAGGCAGAACTGCCAGAGCAGCCACTACAGGAGCTGCCGTTACGTTGATCAATCCCGACGATCAACATAAGTTCCAGCGAATTGAAAAGCTCATAACGAAAATTGTTGAAAAGGCTGCCTTGCCTGAATCACTGGGTGCAGGTCCAGAATATGGAGTCAAAACAACCCGAAATGGACCTACAAATCGAACTGGTAAAAATAAACCATCAGGTAAATCTGGAAATACCAAACAACCAGGACATCAAAAAGTGATGCAACAGCCTTTAAAACAAAATCAAAATAATACTGGCGAGCATCCTACACAGCAGGAACCCAGAGCCAAAATAACGATAGTTAAACAGGGGCCAAAACCTTAATCGCCCCTGTTTGCATTCATTATTTATCGTTCCGGAAGACTACAACGCCATCAAAAACATCAACCATAACAGGGCGTGACTTGTCAATATCCCCCCCCAATATTCGCTTAGACAATTGATTGATGATTTCTTTTTGTATCAATCTTTTGAGCGGTCTTGCACCAAACTGTGGATCATAACCATGTTCTGCCAGAAAATCAACAGCGTATGGAGTGAATGAAAGCGCTATTCCACTTTCCCCAACTAACTTCTCCAGGCTATGCAACTGGATTTCAATAATTTTCCTGACTTCCTTTCTGGAAAGAGGCTGAAACATGATGATCTCATCAACCCTGTTGAGAAATTCAGGTCGAATTGTTTGTTTAAGCAGATTCATTACACCAGATTTCGCAAATGCCACAGCAGTCTCCAGATTGTCTGGTTCTGCCTGCTCAAAAGCATCCTGGATCAGATGACTACCCAAATTGCTTGTCATGATGATGATGGTATTCTTGAAATTCACTACCCTTCCCTTGTTATCTGTCAGCCTTCCATCATCAAGTACCTGCAGTAAAACATTCCAAACATCCGGGTGTGCCTTTTCAATCTCATCAAGCAAGACAACACTGTAGGGTTTTCTTCTGACAGACTCTGTAAGTTGTCCGCCTTCTTCATATCCAACATAGCCGGGAGGTGCCCCAACCAGTCGGGAGACAGTATGCTTTTCCTGATATTCACTCATGTCTATCCTCGTCATCATCGTCTCATCATCAAAAAGATAGGCAGCCAGCGTTTTTGCCAATTCTGTTTTTCCTACACCGGTCGTTCCCAGGAAAATAAATGAGCCTATGGGCTTTTTAGGATCCTGCAAACCGGCACGACTTCTCCTGATAGCATCAGCAACTGCAGTAATTGCCTCTTCCTGTCCAACTACCCGCTCGTGTAGGTGCTCCTCCAACTGAAGTAGTTTTTCCCTGTCGCTTTGCATCATTTTGGCAACCGGAATTCCTGTTGCTTTTGCAACATTCTCCGCAATATCTTCTGCGTCAACCTCCTCTTTGAGCAAACGCTTTTCACCTGTTTTCGACAATTCATCACTTAGATCAACAATATCCTGTTCCTTTTGCTTGATCTTACCATATCGGATTTCTGCAACCATTCCATAATCACCTTCCCGTTCTGCCCGCTCTGCCTGGGATTTAAGTTTCTCTATATCCGCTTTAGCCTGCTGAACTTTCTCCACCAACTCTTTTTCTGCTTTCCATTTGGCCTTTAACGTATCGCGCTCAACTGCCAGATTTGCAAGTTCAGTATTGAGGTCTTTTAATTTCACATGATCATCTTCCCTTTTTATAGCCTCGCGCTCAATTTCCAACTGCCTTATTTGCCTTTCCAACTTATCCAGCTCTTCTGGCATCGAATTCATTTCCAACCTCAGCTTAGCAGCACTTTCATCAATCAGGTCAATCGCCTTATCGGGCAGAAACCTGTCCGTAATATACCTGTTGGAAAGTTCTACGGCTGCAATAATTGCCTCATCTTTTATGCGAACATGATGATGCGTTTCATACCTGTCTTTTAGTCCACGTAGGATAGAAATAGCATCCTCTATGCCAGGTTCATCTATGATTACCTTCTGAAATCTCCTTTCGAGTGCCTTATCTTTCTCAAAATATTTCTGATATTCATTCAAAGTAGTGGCACCAATTGCCCGAAGTTCTCCACGTGCCAATGCCGGTTTAAGGATGTTTGCAGCATCCATCGCTCCATCTCCCCCTCCCGCACCCACAAGCGTATGGATCTCGTCTATAAAAAGGATAATTTCACCATCACTGCCAGATACTTCCTTTACAACACCTTTAAGACGTTCTTCAAACTCTCCTTTATATTTTGCACCTGCAATAAGTTGCCCCATATCCAAAGCATAAATAAGCTTGTTCTTGAGATTTTCAGGTACATCCCCATTTACAATACGCATAGCGAGACCTTCTGCTATAGCCGTTTTACCAACACCAGGCTCACCAACCAATATGGGATTATTTTTAGACCTTCGGGTAAGGATATGCAAGGTTCTGCGAATTTCCTCATCCCTGCCGATAACAGGATCCAATTTACCCTGTCGGGCCATTTCAATCAGGTTTCTGGCATATTTATTCAATGCATTAAACTGTGTTTCCTGAGTCTGACTTTTCACAGACTCCCCTTTTCTCAATTCAGAGATGGCCTGCAATAAACCTTTTTCAGTTAACCCAGACTCTTTTATCAGTCTGGAAACGGCATCAGAGCCCATCATCAAAGACAAGAGAATATGTTCCGGTGTAATGAACTCATCCCCGAATTTGGAAAGCAATGATCCAGCCCTCATTAAAACAGTGTTAGCCTCCCTGGAAAGCGCTTGTGCAGCATCTGCATCTGTTTTAGGCAATTTTACAATTGCTTCCTTTAACTTTGTGTGCAACACCTGAAGGGAAACATTATTTTTCTTTAAGAGATATTCAACCGGCGAGTTTTGTTGGTTTAATAAACTCTGTAGGATATGTTCTGTTTCTATATTTGGATTCTTTCCATTGAATGCCAGCTGCTGAGCAGATTGAACTACTTCCGAGGCTTGAATGGTAAAATTATTTAAATTCATATTTCACTGTTTTCAAATTAATGAGCAAACCAACTTCCATCACCCAAACCCCTGTAATAATGTCAGAAAATCAATTCGTAAGGTGTCAAAAATTCAGCCTCTTTGTGATTTTTATGCTTTTATTTCAGTTTGGCTTTGCTCAGGCAGATTTTAGCAAGCTGGATGCAATCTTAAAAAACAATGAGAAATTATTGGGAAAAGAATATGCCCTTGTCATCCAAAAAGATGGAAAAAATATTTTTCTCAAGGAAACTGAGGACTTTAAACTGAAAAGTCCGGCCCCCATTGGTCACAGCTGCCAGTGGTTTACCGCTGCTTTGATCATGTCTCTGGTGGATGAAGGAAAGCTCAACCTTGATGAACCGATTTCGAAATATCTACCCATTTTCAGCAAATACATGAAGGGGTATATCACACTCAGGCATTGTATTTCACATACTACGGGGCTTGACAACGACCCAGTAGGATTGTTGAAGCTGGCACAAAAAACAAAATTTGCATCCCTCGAAGAGGAAGCCGACCACTATGCCATAAAAAAACTTATTGTTGACAACCCCGGTCAGGCTTTTGCATATGGCAGTGTTGGTATGAATATAGCCGCCAGGGTTGTTGAGTTAGCCACCAAAAAATCTTTTGAACGTGTGATTGCGGAAAAACTGTTCAGACCACTGGGAATCAGGTCAGCATCATTCTACAATGAATCAGGAAACGCCCCTAATCCTTCTGGATGGGCCATGAGTTCTGCATTTGACTACATGAATTTCATGCAAATGTTGCTGAACAAAGGCGTATTTAATGGAAAAAGGGTATTGAGTGAAAACGCAGTAAATGAACTGCTCAAGCAGCAATATCCCAATGCCCGCATACGGTATACTCCTGATATCACTAAGGGATACAAATACGGAATGGGATCTTGGATTTTGGAAGATGACGGGAAAGGCAATGGCGTCATCCTATCTGCAGTGGGTATGTATGGAACCATGCCGTGGATTGACACCAAAAGAAAAATTGCCGGTATACTGATCGTTAACCAGTTGAATGATAATTTCAGGAAAGATTTGTCTGAACAACTTATGGATGCCGTAAACAGTGCTATTGAAGGAAATTAAATTTACATGTTTCAGAACAAGGCTATAACTGATGCGCATAAGGTAAAAGCTATTGCAATTGAACTGGGCTTTGATGAAGTTGGTATTGCAAGAGCTGAAGCGTTAACGGAAGATGCAGCAAGGCTTGAGAAATGGCTCTTAAAGGGATTTCATGGCGAAATGAAATATATGGAGAATCATTTTGACATGCGTGTAGACCCTACAAAGCTTGTGCCAGGAGCCAAATCAGTTATCACACTCCTATTTAATTATTTTCCGGAGAAACTACAGGATAAATCTGCACCAAAAATTGCAAAGTATGCTTATGGGAGAGATTATCATCTGGTTATTCGTCAAAAACTCAATGAATTTCTGTTCAACATCAGGGAAAGTATTGGTCAGGTTGAAGGCAGAGGTTTTGTAGACTCTGCGCCTGTTCTTGAGAGAAGCTGGGCTGCAAGAAGTGGACTTGGTTGGATTGGGAAAAATGGAAATCTGATTAACAAGAAGAAGGGCTCTTTCTTTTTTCTTGCAACATTGATTACAGATCTGGAATTGCAACCAGACAACCCACTCCCGCAGGATTATTGTGGTACATGCACAAAATGTATTGATGCGTGTCCAACTGAGGCCATACTCCCAGATAAAACCTTGCTCGCAAATCAGTGCATATCATACTTCACAATAGAATTGAAATCAGCAACGTTTCCAGATGACCTTGCTGCAAAAGCGAATAACTGGGTTTTTGGTTGCGATATTTGTCAGGATGTTTGTCCGTGGAACAGATTCAGCAAATCGCATAATCACCCTGAACTTGCTCCCAATAATGAAATCATCAGTTTTTCCATTCATGACTGGATGGCAATTGATGAATCAGGTTTCAAAAAAGTTTTCCAAGATTCACCATTAAGCAGAACTAAATGGAAAGGCATACAACGCAACCTGAAACTATTTGCCGAATAAATACCTTACTCCCATTTAAATACTTTAATGGCAACACCATAAACAATTATTCCCCAAATCAACAGGTATTGAAGTTGAGGTAAACAGTCATTGAGATGCGCACCTTCAAAGGCAACATTTCTCATAGCCTGATTGAGGTGTGTCAAAGGCAAAATCCTGCACAAAGGCTGCAACCAGGCAGGGAAATTTTCTACCGGAAAAAAGGTTCCGGCCAATAAAAACTGTGGTAAAGTAACCAGGTTGGCAAAAGGTGGTATAGTACTCTCACTAGTAGCCAATCCACTTACGATGAATCCAAACCCCATAAAAACTATCAATCCCACCAAACTGAGAATCAAAAGTTCAATGAATGTAACCATCCCGTTTACAAGCGTAAACTTAAATGCAAAATGTCCGATTGATAATATTACAATTGCAGTAATCATTTGGAAGGCTATCCTGCCAAGTCCCTCTCCAAAAACAATATAGTTTCTCTTGATAGGTGTAGCATAAAATCTTTTGAGTACGAGTGTTTGTCTTAGACTGAAAAAAATGAAAGCTACACCAAAGACACCTGCACTGAGCAATGAAAATCCAAGCTGACCCGGCAAAATGAAGTCAATGGTTCTGTATTCCCTACCGGGTAATACTTTTTTATCCATGAATGCATAGGTCGGTCTTCCGGGAAAATCAATAAGATCGAGTTCTGTGATGGTTTGCTGAATGATTGATTGGAGAAGTCCTATTTTATCTGTAGCTGCCGTTGAAGTTGTTATCTCAATAGCATACTTAGGAAATGCAGTTGGGTTAACAGCTTTAATATTGAGTATGGCTGTTATATGTCCTTTGTCTAACTCCTGTTTGGAAATGACGAGCGGCTGTGTAACAATTTTTAAGTTTTTCTTTTCCAACAGCTGCTTGTAAAGGCCATTATCGGTTTGCGAAGCAGGATCAAATGTGACCCTTATCACAGGCGTTGTTGAACTCAGGAAGCCAAAAACGAGTATGAAAATGATTGGAAAAAGAAAGCTGAAAATAACAGCTGACGGGCTCCTGAATATAGAACGCAAACTGGCGGAAGCAATAGCCATCATTGCGCTGAGTTGGCTATATTGATGTTGTTTCTTCATTTGATTTTGAATTCAAAAGGCATTTTGGCCTTGATTTCTCCCTTTTCATTTTTTAAATCACTGAGTTGCTTTAACAACTTTACCTCCTCTTTGTTTAACGTCTGATCCAGTGCAATGGAGGCAAATTCTCCCTCGTAATTTTCGAGAATGTACTCAAAAAAGGATTTCGGTTCTGGGTACATTTTAATTTTATACTCTTTGATTCCTGCGAGTTTAACGGCAACACCAATGGCTTCTTCCAAACCGCCCAACTGATCAACAAGTCCTATTTCAAGTGCTTTTTGTCCTGTCCATACCCGCCCCTGAGCAATGCTATCAACATATTCAAGCGACTTTTTTCTGCCGTCAGCAACACGTTTTTTAAAGTCATAATAGATCTGGTCTACCTGTTGTTGTATGAATTGTTGTTCTGAGCTATTCAGTGATCTCGTTACTGAAGGCATATCTGCGTATGGCCCAGTCTGAACTCTGTCAAAAGTTACGCCTAGCTTGTTTTTCATAAATGATGAAAGATCTGGTACAACTGAAAATACACCAATTGAACCAGTAATGGTATTAGGCTGTGCCAGTATCCTGTCTGCATTACAGGCAATATAATACCCGCCACTGGCAGCAACGTCGCCCATTGATACAACTACTTTTTTACCCGTGCTCCGGATCAAGTCAATTTCCCTCCAGATAATTTCACTGGCCAGGCTGCTTCCTCCCGGAGAGTTTATCCGCAGCACTACAGCCTTAACTCCGTCGTCATTCCTAAGTTTACGCAGCACACTGATGTAGTCATCAGATCCAACTTCATCGGGAGACCCTTTACCATATACTATCGAACCTTCAGCTACAACAAGTGCAATTTTATTTCTTGAATAAGCGCCCGAAACATTATTTGCCGAGGCATATTTGCCAATTTTTATGAAATTGATGGATTCCTGCTTAGTCAGATTGACTCTTTTACGCAATTCATCTCTTAATTCGTCATCATATTTCAAACCATCAATTAAACCAGCTTTAACCGCTTTCTCTGGTTTATCCAATGCAAATACTTGCGCAAGTAACCGTAAGGAATCATTATTCAGTTTTCTGGAAGCTGAGACGTCATCAATCATTTTACCATATATACCATTGAGCCATACGCTGGTTTGCTCTTTATTAGCAGCTGTCATGGCAGTTTCCCTGAATGGCTCCGTTGCACTTTTATATTTTCCGGCATAGAATATCTGGGGTTTCACTTCCAACCTGTCTATCAAGCCTTTGAAAAAAACATATTCCACAGACATACCCTGCCATTCAAACATACCCATGGGATGACAATAAATCTTATCAGCCACACTGGCCACATGGTAGGCTTTCTGTGAGATGTAATCGCCATAGGCAACAATAAATTTGCCGTTTTTCTTGAAATCAAGAAGCGCACTTCTTAACTCCTGGGATGTAGCAAATCCATTGGGATTGTCTTTTGCGATGAGGTAAATGCCTTTGACAAGCGAATCAGTAGATGCATGTTTTATCAATTTCACTGTTGTGTACAAATCTGGCGCAGTTGCCTCGCCGGTAAGTTCAGCAAAAGGGTCATCCATTTTTCTTTCCATGATCTGTTCAGACAAATCTATTACCAGAACTGAATTCTTTTCTACCTGAACTTGTTCAGTGCTCATTAAAGCACCAGCAATACCTGCAAAGAGGAGGAATATCAATCCGAAAAAAACGATTAACGCCAATAATGCGGCCAGGACAGTTTTGAAAAAACTTTTCACATCCAACGGTTTAGAAGACGAAAATAAAGAACTTTACATCCCTATGACCAATCAATTTACAAATAAGGCATATTTACTGATGGGTGGTAATGTTGGCGAGCGGATAACTAACCTCAATGCAGCTGCTGCTGCGATCTCGGAAAGCTGTGGTAAAATTTTAACCAAATCAAAGGTTTATGAAACTGCAGCATGGGGAAATGAAAATCAGCCCAACTTTTTAAATCAATTGCTCGTTATTGAGACCAGGCTCCTACCAATTGATCTGCTGAATCAAATCCTGAATATTGAATCTCAATTGGGAAGAAAAAGGGATGTGCCCAATGACCCCAGAACCATAGATATTGATATCCTTTATTACAACGACCTTGTCTTGAAATCGGCAGCACTGACAATACCGCATCCAAGAATAGGAAAGCGAAGGTTTTCACTCGTACCATTGATGGAAATTGCGCCTGATCTGGTTGACCCTGACCTTAATTTGAGTATTCGCGAAATGTATGAACGATGCGATGACCTGCTTGCAGTAAACCCTTTTCAACCCGATGTGAAAAAGAATGCTAGCTGAATTGTATCGTGTTGAGTAAGTTTGGAGCATGAAATACAGGTTTATTACTATTGAGGGCAATATTGGTGCGGGGAAAACAACCTTATCTCATCTGCTTGCCCAAAAACTGAATGCCAGGCTGATTTTAGAAGAATTCGCTGATAATCCTTTTCTTGCCAAATTCTATGAAAACCCCGGTCAGTATGCATTTCCTGTTGAGTTATTCTTCATGGCAGAAAGATTCAAGCAACAGAAAGACCTGGTTGGACAGCAGGATATTTTTCAAAACGTAACCATTTCTGACTATTTATTCACCAAATGCCTGCTTTTTGCAAAAGTAAATTTACCTGAAGACGAATTCAGGTTGTATCAGCGCCTTTTTGAAATCATTCACCAACAGCTTATTAAACCTGATATTCTGATTTACCTACATGCCCCGGTAGAAAAACTACAGGCAAACATCAGAAAAAGGAACAGACCCTATGAACAGCAAATACCTGATGATTACCTCCTTAATATTCAACAAACGTATACACATTATATCAAGCAACAAAAGATCAAAACACTTTTTGTTGATGCCAGCCAAGCAGATTTTTTAGGCAACAACAATCATTTGCAAACCATACTCAATGCACTTGAAGAGGATTATGGAGATGGCCAGCATCATATTGCCTTAGTATAATCAAAACAAAATTAATTTAATCGATTTTTGCATTATGCTTAAGATCTTCAAACACTGGAGTTTTGCTGCGCTGCGGTATCCTGAATTCAGGAGCTACATCATTGCCCGATTTTTCTTTATCATGGTATTAACCATGCAGGCTACCCTGATAAGCTGGCAGGTCTTTGAAATGACCAAAGACCCATTTAGCATAGGACTCATTGGCTTGGTAGAATTCATTCCGGCTGTGATCATGGCAATTTATTCAGGGTACATCATAGACCGGAGCGACAAAAAAAAATTGTTACACTTGAGTATAACGGCCAATTTATTGCTCACCATCCTATTTACGCTTGTAACAAGTAAGTGGACCGCTGCTCACTTTCCCAAACAACAAATCCTTTTAGCCATCTATGCGATAGCTTTCTGTACTGGAATAGCCAGGGCTTTCAGCGGACCCACTTCTTTTGCACTGGTAAGCATGCTTGTGCCCAAAAAGAAGATTCCCAATGCTGTTAACTGGCACAGCAGCTCCTGGCAGATTGCAGGTGTTGGAGGACCTGCAATTGGGGGAATCATGTTTGGGATCTGGGGAATTACCACCTCATTTATTGTAATGGTAACAATGATGGTTGTTGCAGTTTTGACGTTATTTCGTATCCCATCCAAACCACCTGTAGCTATTGTAAAAAAGGAAACCATGTTAAAAAGTATCAGGGAGGGTTTCCGTTTTGTATGGAAAACAAAG
>JBDLUZ010000002.1:0-31874 GCA_039805045.1 Bacteroidota bacterium
GGTGTTTCCAACGGATGGTCTTTCCAATCCTTATCATAGCTCACAAACCAGGAAAGCCAGAGGCTTCTGGATAAGCGCATGAAAAGGGGTTGCATGAGAATCATCAGCACAGCGTTGGTTCCCATCCACCAGAAAAAACGGTTATCATCAAGAGATAATCCAATAATTACCCACCAGGCTATAAATGTAGCTACGCTAAACGCTACGGTAAGTGCATAACTGACGTACCCTGTTCCGTAATAAAATCCCACTTCTATTTCTGTTGGTTGTCCGCATACAGCACAGGTTTCATTCATTTTGGTGAGTTCCTTTAGCTTGTAGGCATTAGCTGAGCAGAACATATCACCTTGTCTGCATCTGGGGCATTTATTGTTGAGCACACTGTAGAGGTATGTGCCTTTTATTCCACTCATTTTTTAAGGATTTATGCAAAAATACGAGATCCCTTTATCGTGCTTTGTGATATTTGTCGCATTCAAAGCACCTCCAGTAGCTTTTCCATGCCTGTACTTCTGGATCCTTTGATCAGTATAAGTGCCTGTTCAGGTTTATTAGCAGCCAGCCATTCAGCTGCAACTGCGGTATTGCTGAAAAAGGGATAGTGTTGCTTTATATTACCAAAGTCACCACCAACCAGGATGACCTGATCGAGATTCAGGAATTGTAAGAGGTCGACCAAAGCCTGGTGTTCTTGGATTGACTCTTCACCCAGTTCCATCATGGCACCTAGGAATAGCCATTTATTGGCATGGGTTTGACTGGCAAAATTTTCAATGGCAACCTTCATGCTGCTTGGGTTGGCATTGTAGGCATCCAGGAAAATGCTGTTTGTTCCTTTGGTCATCAGCTGCGATCGGGCATTATTCGGTACATAGGTTGCAATGGCCTGTGCGATTTTCGGGAAGGGGATACCAAAATGATCGCCTATGCAAATGGCTGCTTCAATATTGGCCAGGTTATAAGAGCCAACCAGGTTGGTATGGAGGTGATGCAATCCCCAGTCGAGCCTGCTTATTTCCACGGTCAGAAGTGGACTCGCTTCTGCCATTTCAGCGTTGAAGCTGCCTTTGGACTGTCCATAAAAAATCCTGTTACGCACACCCAGACTCATACCCATGAGATCTGTCATATCTGAGTTAACGAATATGGTTCCATTGTTTTCACGCAGAAAATCGTAAAGTTCCCCTTTGCCTTTTCTGATGCCCTCCACACCGCCAAATCCTTCCAGATGGGCTTTGCCACAGTTGGTAATCAAACCATGGGTGGGTAAGGCAATCTGGCAATAACCGGCTATTTCCTTTTGATGGTTTGCGCCCATTTCAATGACAGCCATTTCCGCATCATCAGGAACGGAAAGTAACGTGAGGGGAACTCCAATGTGGTTATTGAGGTTTCCTTTTGTTGTTGCTGTGATGAAATGAGCCGATAAAACGGCATGAACGAGTTCTTTTGTGGTTGTTTTTCCATTACTGCCAGTGATGGCTATGAAAGGAATATTGAGCTGTTGGCGGTGATGTCTGGCAAGATCCTGCAACGCTTTGAGTGCATCATCAACAAGAAAGATCCTGTCATCTGCTATGCCATTGTATTCGTCAACCACAACAGCGGCTGCCCCTTGTTCAAGCGCTTTCAAAGCATAGTGATTGCCATTGAAGTTGGGTCCCTTTAGCGCAAAGAAGATCTCTCCGGCAGACAATTTCCTGGTGTCTGTCTGAATTTTTCTGTTGTTTTTGAAAATTTCGTAAAGCGCTGCTATCTGCATACCACAAATATAATATCAATTTTTTCAGGTAACGCGTTCAGCTCTTTGATGTTTTCAAGGGTTGATCAAAAAAAAGAAACCCCCGAATTTCGGGGGTTTCAAGTTGATATGCTGATGTATTTAGTTCTTTCTTGTATTCTGTCTGCGTGCGCTGAAATGCATACCGTTTTTAAAGCCATTTCCTTCCTGACTGCCAAAGCGATCCATAGCACACCTGAATCCAATGGTGGCGGTGGATTGGTCTTCTTCCAGGTGTCTTCTGGTGCCTGGACTAAGCCAATAAGCCCTGTCGTCCCAGCTGCCGCCTTTGTAAACCCTTGATTTATCACTTACAAGTGTGGTGATACCATAACCATAATTGATCATAGAAGTAGAGTCACCATCTTTGAAATTGATGACATCACCTTTCTGGTAGTTCCTTCTCTTGCTGGCTTCGTCGTCAGTAACTTTTACCATTTTTACCCTACCGAGACTGTCCCGCTGGAATTCTCCATTTTCATCCTTGTCAGGGCGCATGAATACGTTACCGCGGTATGGATTGAAATCATCCACATCCTTGCTGGAAAGGGGTCTGTAAACGTCTGCAACCCACTCATTTACATTGCCTGCCATATTGTACAAGCCGAATCCATTGGGTAAGAAAGCCTGAATAGGTCCGGGTATAGATGAGTTATCGTTCAACCCGCCTGCAATACCCATATAGTCACCTGCACCTCTTTTGAAGTTAGCCATGTATTTACCTGCCCAGCCACCAAAGCGGTTATCACGCAGACCATTTACATTGTGAGACCAGGTATAAACCTGTCTGTTCATAATCAGTTCTTCACCACGACGGCCTTCTTTCAATTTTACGTTTGGATTCTGATTGATATAACCCAATGCTGCATATTCCCATTCTGCTTCTGTTGGCAGGCGGAAATCAGGAAGCAGTATACCATCTTCAACTTTTACATAGTTTCTTGGTCTGCCGTTTTCGTCAACCAGTGTAGGTTTTTTAGCCCTGGCAGGTTGTGCTGAATACAAACCAAGCAAATATGATTTGGTAGTGAAGTTTTCTTCAGCCTGTCCCTGAATGTTTTTCAGCTGATTGGGATTTACGATGCCCTTTTGAACCAGCATGAGCTCATTGACACGGTTACCTCTCCAGATGCAGAAGTCATTGGCCTGTCTCCAGGAAACGCCCACTACAGGGTAGAGGTTGTAAGCGGGGTGCCTGAAATATGTTTCAACAAGTGCTTCATTAGCTGCAAGCTCACTTCTCCATACCAGTGTATCTGGTTTTGCACCAATCACAACACTCTCAAAGGCAGGGTCGTCAAAGGTTCTTTCGATCCAATTCAGGTATTCCCTGTAATGAATATTTCCTACTTCAGTTTTGTCGATGTAAAATGAAGAAACGGTAACCCTTCTAGGTACATTGTTCCATTCACCCATTACATCTTCATCAGCAGCACCCATGGTGAAAGTACCACCCTGAACGAATAATAGGCCCGGACCAGTCTGCTGTTCTTTTACGGGAGATTTCTGAAATCCACCCTGGTTTTTGTCGTTGTAGTTCCAACCAGTAACACTGGATGTTTCAAACTTTTTCTTTGCAAAAGGCAAACCGCCTTTGCAAGCGCTGAAAAGTAAGGCTACTGACATCAGGACCAATAAATTTCTCATGGTTTACATGTTTTATTTAACCGATTCTCTTAACGGACAAAAGCTTTGGTTATTGCATGCTCAAGAGAGGCGGTTACCAACAAAAGTAAGTGTTAAATTAAATCGAATCAATGCTTTACGCTAAATTTTATGTTTACTAAATGCTAAATTTGTTAACAGGTCTTTATGAAGAAATGTAAACTTTTAACGTCTTTTGTCTTACTGGCCCTGGGCGTAACAGGACAAATGCGTTATGCAGACCACTCTGTGCTATCTTCCGGCCTGTGGCTGAAGGTATCTGCTTCTTCAAAAGGGGTATACAGCGTTTATGCAGCCGATTTAAAAGTCCTGGGGTTAGATAATGTGCCATCAGGCAAAATAAGGTTGTATGGTAATGGGGGAGGGGTTTTACCAGAATCCAATGCAAGTGCCGCTCCTGATGATCTTTCAGAACTGGCAATTTGGATGGAAGACGGTGGTGACGGACAGTTTTCCGGGTCTGACTATTTTCTATTTTATGCACCAGGAACAGATCAATGGGCATGGGACAGCCTATCTGGTAAGTTTGTTTTCGCAAAGAATTTTTATGCCGATAAGGCTTTTTATTACATAACCCTGAATGAATCAGTTGGAAAAAGGGTACAGACAGCAAAAGCTGTAACAGGAGATTTCAAGTCAGTTACCTCATATGATGAACAATACAGGTATGAGCTTGACAGCATCAATTTTCTTAGAAGTGGGAAAGAATGGTATGGGGAGGATTTTGGTAGTCAGACAGGAAGAGTTGCAGACAGGACTTTCACAGCAGCCCGAAGTGGGGTGGTTCCGGGTACAAGATTCCTGTTTACGAGTGAAATAGCGGGCAGGAGTGCAGATCAGCCCAACAGGATGGCTGTGGCAATAAATGGCAATAGGATATTCGAACACACCACTGCCCCATTGGCCGGTACCTTGCTCGAGCCATCAGCCAACACAAGTAGAATCAGTGCAGAGGGCATCGCCGCATCCGGTTCATTTACAGTGGGATATAATTTCACCGGATTAAGTGTCAACGCCCAGGCATGGCTCAACTGGTTTGAAGTTCAGTATAGGCGGTCATTGGACATGACAGGTTTAACACAGCTGATATTCCGCGATCCTGTATCTGTTGCTGCCGGCGAAACAGCCGTATTCAAGGTTAGCAATCCCAGGAGTGATGCCAGCGTATGGGATGTAACAGACTTTGGCACTGCAGTTCATATTCCGGTTACATCGCAGAACAACCAGCTTTCTTTTATTCGCGGTGTTTCCAGCCTTCGGACTTATGTTGTTTTCAGTGCGGCTTCTGCCAACCGCATAACAGTTGAAGGAACTGTAGCGAACCAAGACCTTCATGGACTTGCTCCGGCGGATATGCTGATTGTTGCAGACCCCACTCTCTTACAGGCGGCCGAGCGTCTTGCATCTTTTCACCGGCAGCAGGGATTGTCTGTTCACATAGAAATTCCAAGTCGTATTTACAATGAGTTCTCTTCCGGGATCCCTGACCCTACAGCAATCCGGAATTTTGTCAGGATGTTCTATGTACGATCAAACCCCGGTTCAGGGAAATCTCCCCGTTTTCTGCTGCTTTTTGGTGGTGCATCCTATCAGTATAAGGGCACTGCTGCTGCAAACACCAACAAGGTGCCATCTTATCAAAGTGATGTATCCCTTGATCCTTTGTCTACTTACGTGACTGATGATTATTTCGGATACCTTGATAAAGGGGAGGATATCCAGTTTTCGCAGCCTGCGCCAGTACTTGATATTGCCATTGGCAGGATACCGGCGAGAACCTTGCAACAGGCTAACAGGGTGGTGGATAAAATAGTACGTTACCATCAGCCTGAATCTCTGGGCAGTTGGCGTTCGGGTTTAACACTTGTTGCCGATGACGAAGATTTCAACCTTCATCTTTATGATGCAGAGTACCATGCAGAAATGATAACCCGTGATTTCCCCGCCTGGCAGGTTAAAAAAATTTACCTCGATGCATTTGAACAGCAAAGCAATGCAGGTGGAGGCAGCTATCCCCAAGCCAATAAAAACATTCTCGAAGATGTCAATAAAGGCACCTTGATATGGAATTACAGCGGGCATGGTGGAAGTTCCCGTCTCGCTCAGGAGACTATTATGGATGCAGCAACTTTGGCAGGCTGGGAAAATACCACCAGACTCCCTTTGCTTGTAACAGCCACCTGTGATTTTGCACCTTTTGATGATCCCGGTCAGTTTTCACTCGGGGAAGAGTTACTGGTTGGGCGGAACAATGGCGGAATCGGACTGATGACCACCACGAGGCTGGTGTTTGCATCCAGTAACAAGGTTATTAACCATAATTTTCTGCGTTATATCTTGAAAAAAGACAGCAATGGCAGGTATCCTACATTGGGAGAAGCTTTGCGTGATTCTAAAAATTTTACGGTAAGTACCAGCGGAGATTATGTCAATGCACGAAAGTTTATCATGCTGGGAGATCCGGCCATGAAGTTGTCCATACCAGAATATACAGTTAAAACAACACGGATAAATGACCGTGCGCTTACTTCAATAGCTGATACACTCACTGCGCTTTCAACCTACACATTAGAGGGTGTTATCTTGGATCAGTCTGGAAAGGAATTGTCTGATTTCAGTGGTTTTGTTTATCCAAGACTTTTTGACAAGCCGGTTGTTGCAAAAACAAAGGCCAATGACGGACAAAGTATTGCGGTGGATTACTTTTCAGATGGGGGTATTTTATATTCAGGAAAAGTAGCAGTCACCAATGGTAAATTCAGGTTTACGTTTACGGTACCCGCAGATGCTGATACCCGTTTCGGACAGGGAAAACTGATGTATTATGCAGATGATGGAAAGAGGGATGCCATGGGTGTAGACAATCATTTTGTTCTTGGCGGAAGATCAGCTGCCCCTGTGAAAGATGCTGCTGGTCCGGTTATAAAGGCATACCTTGACAAGGAAACTTTCAAGACCGGAGACCGTGTTAGTCAGACTCCATTACTCCTCTTGAAACTTACCGATGCCTCCGGGTTTAACATCTCCGGAAACGGAATAGGGCATGACATGGTTGCCATCCTTGACGGTGATGCCCGTTCCACCATGGTACTCAATGATTTTTTTGTGCCGGAAGCGGTGCAATTGGGTTTTGCGGGATCCGTTAGCATCAGGTTGCAGGACCTCGCAGAGGGCAGACACAGCCTATATGTAAGGGCTTGGGATGTTTTCAACAATGCAGGGGAGACGGTTATCGAGTTTGAAGTTGTGAAGCAACGGGATATACGCATCAATTCGCTAAAAGTATTCCCCAATCCACTTAAACAGCAATCTGTTTTCAGCTTAACCATGGATGGAGACACCCGTGATTCAAAAGTCTTACTGGCTGTTTTTGCAGGAAACGGACGTTTGATCTGGCAGCAGGAAAAGACAATAAATGAAGCTAATCTTCGTTCATTGGTCATACCGTGGAACGAATCAGGTAAACAGGATGGCAGTCTGCCTCCCGGAGTCTATTTCTGCAGGGTTATTGTTCTCAATAAGGTGGGGTTAAAAACTTCAAAGACTGTTAAGCTTGAAATCCTTTGACGCCAAAACCTTAACTTTGTTCAACAATCCAGTAGTTATCGATACAATTCTACCCAATCTGTTTCGCTGATAATTAAAATTCGATCATGAAAAATCAAGTTTCTGCACTTATACTGGGTGTATGCTTCGCATTACTTTCCATTCAAACAAAAGCACAGGATAATACCATCAATGTAGTTACTACTGCAGTTCCTTTCCTTAGAATATCTCCTGATGCAAGGGCCGGTGGGATGGGAGACCTGGGCCTGGCTACCTCTCCCGATGCCAACGCACAGTTTTACAATGTGGCCAAATATGCATTTGCCAAAAACAGTTCAGGAATTGGTGTAACCTATACGCCCTGGTTAAAAGACCTTGGTCTCAATGATGTATACCTGGCATCTCTTGCAGGATATTATCAGCTTAGTGAAACTGAGGCCATTTCAGGTTCTCTGCGTTATTTTAGTTTGGGGAACATTGAATTTACAGACAATTTGGGTAATTCAATAGGCTTTGGAAGACCAAGGGAGTTTGGCCTGGATGGTGGTTATTCGCGAAAATTGAGTGATGTTTTAAGTTTAGGAGTAGCACTGCGTTATATATTCTCGAATTTAGCCGGAAATCAGGTTGTGAATGGGGTCAATTACAAACCTGGCAGCGCGGTGGCAGGTGATATCGGATTGTATTATGATGGAACATCAGAAGATGGAACTGGAATCAGTGCTGGATTTGCGCTGACAAACCTGGGCTCCAAAATCGGCTACACCAGCGACGCTACACAAAAGGATTTTATTCCCGCCAACATGGGTATTGGGGTGGTTTATTCCAAGGTTACCAATGAGGTGAACAAGCTTTCATTTGGCTTGGATATTCACAAACTGATGGTACCTACGCCACCACAGCTCGGTGATAGTCTCGGACTGGTCAACTACAGGAGTAAGGGTGTTGTGGGTGGATGGTTCAGCTCTTTTGGAGATGCTCCGGGAGGTTTTGCAGAAGAATTGAAGGAGTTTTATTTTTCGGCTGGAGCTGAATATACCTATAATGATCAGTTTGCTGTTAGGGCGGGCTATTTTTATGAGGACCAGACCAAGGGGAACAGACAGTATTTTTCGCTTGGTACTGGTTTGAAATACAACACAATGGGTATTAACCTGTCATATCTTATTCCATCAGGTTCAGGTGTTAACAGAAACCCCCTTTCCAATACCATCCGGTTCAGCCTTATTTTTGACCTTAATGGTGCAGCACAGTAATAAGCACTTTACATAATTTTTTTAAACGGCCGCAAGGCCGTTTTCTTTTGCGTACATTTATAAAAATACCGAATATGTCTTTCAGGATTGGTTTTGGCATAGATTTTCATCAGCTCGTTGAAGACCGGGATTTGTGGCTGGGAGGCGTTAAAATACCCCATGTGAAAGGAGCCAAGGGGCATAGTGACGCTGATGTATTGCTCCATGCAATTTGTGATGCCATGCTGGGAGCTTTGGCACTTGGGGATATAGGTGTACATTTCCCAGATACAGATCAGGCGTATAAAAATATCGATAGTAAGATTCTGCTTAAAAGGTCATATGACCTGATAACAGACAAGGGATATAAAGTTGTCAATGTTGACAGTTCTCTCTGTCTGGAAGCTCCGAAAATCAAGCCTTATGTTGTAGCCATGCAGCAGACAATAGCAGGAATCCTCGGGTTAACAGTGGATGATGTATCGGTAAAGGCAACTACTACAGAAAAAATGGGTTTTGTGGGTAGGGAAGAGGGGCTCGTTGCCTATGCAACAGTTCTGCTTGAAAAGGTAAGATAATCGTAACTTTGCATAAATCAAGTTACTTGAAAATCAGGGTCATCAATCAATCCCGCCATCCTTTGCCTGATTATGCCACAGCAGGTTCGTCAGGACTTGACCTTAGGGCAAATCTGGAAAGTCCTGTAGTGCTGAACAGCCTGGAGAGAAAGCTGATTCCAACCGGACTTTTTATGGAAATACCTGAAGGTTTTGAAGCACAGGTAAGGCCCCGCAGCGGATTGGCCATCAAACAGGGATTAACATGTTTGAATAGTCCTGGTACAATTGACGCTGATTACAGGGGTGAAATCAAAATTATTCTCATAAACCTTTCCAGTGATCCACAACAGGTGAATGATGGAGATAGGATTGCACAACTTGTGTTTCAGAAGGTAGAAAAAGTAAACCTCATTTCAGTCTCAGAACTGTCATCATCTGAGCGGGCTGAGGGTGGATTCGGACATACCGGTAAAAATTAAACGATTTACATGAGAACATTTTTGATACTGTTTGGATTACTCGGAATGCTTGCTTCCTGCAGGTCCACTCGAAAAATCACAACAGTAATCGCAAAAAAAGACAGTGCAGTTGTAGTTATAAATCCTGCTGAATCTGATTCTGCCAAAAGCGTGAGAGCTACACTTGCCAAGATTAATGCAAAAAAAATAAGCTTCACAACATTTTCAAGTAAAGTCAAGGTTGGCTACAGCGATGATAACCGAAAATTAGACTTCAGTGCATTTATCCGGATGAAGAAAGACAGTGTCATCTGGGTATCCATTATTGCAGCACTCAATATCGAAGCATTTCGGGTTATGATTACGCCAGATAGTGTTGTTATACTCGACAAGCTTAATAGAACTGTTCAACATAAACCATTGTCTTATCTCCAAGGTATTACACAAGTTCCTTTTGATTACCATACACTTGAAGACTTGATCATTGGCAATCCTGTTTACTTAGACAAGACCATTGTTGCCTATGCGGATCAGGGTGAAAAGTTATCGCTATCAACCGTTGGTGAAGCCTTCAAACATTACCTTACTGTTGGTAAAGCAGACCTAAACCTGCTCTTCAGTAAGCTTGATGATGTGGATCAAACAAGAAGCAGAACGGCAAACCTGGCTTACAGTGAGTATGTTGCTGCTGGGAACTGGATGTTTGCAGGGTTGCGGAATATTACACTTTCAGAAAAAACAAAACTTGAAATAAACCTGGATTTTAAGCAGGTTGAATTCGAGAAGCCCATGACTTTTCCATTCAGTATCCCTAAAAATTACAGGGTAATTAATTAACTTATTTTAAAGGATAAATTTTGAAGATTTGCTGATGATTCAAAACACATACAGAAAAGGCTATATAAAACTGGCGTTTGCCTTGTTGCTTGGGTTTATCTTTTCTGCAGGATTTTCCCAGACAAGGGATGAGCTTGAAAAAAAGAGAAAGGAAATTCAGCAGGAAATAGCATCCTTACAAAAGACACAATCTGAAATCTCAAGTAATAAAAAGGCAAGTGTCTCAGAGCTTAAACTGATTCAGAGACGTTTGCGGAGCAGGTATGCAGTTATCAATAACCTGAATGATGAAATGAGGCTTATCGATAATACCATATTCAATAATAACAGGGAGATTTACCGTTTACAGAAGCAGTTGGATACACTCAAGCAGCAATATGCCGGTACAATTGAATATGCCTATAAGAACCGGAGCAGTTATGATATGCTCAATTTCATCTTTACAGCTACCAGTTTCAATGATGCCGTCAAACGGGCCACTTATTTGAAAAGCTACCGAAAATACAGGGATGAGCAGGTTTTGAATATCAACAAGACGCAGCTTGAGTTAGCGGAAAAAATCAAAATGCTGCAGGCCAATAAAACTGTTAAATCCAGGGTTCTCGATGAACAAAAAGAACAAAAAGTTATTCTGGAAGAGGAGCAAAAAGAGAAAAATCAGTTTGTTTCGAAGCTGAAGGCAAGGGAAAAAGAGATTGAAAGGGAAGTAGCTGCAAAAAAGAGAGTAGAAAGAAGTTTACAGAATTCGATTGCCGCCATCATCAAAAGAGAAATTGAGGCAGCCAGGCGCAAGGCCGAGGATGAAGCCAAGAAGCTTGCATCCAGTACCGTTACCGCCAAGCCAGCTGAGAAAACGCCTGTGGCAGGAACATCCATCGCCGCACCTGTAAGAAAGGCCAATATCCTCGAAAATACGCCAGAAGTTACCAAGGTTTCTGTGGGATTCGAGAATAACAAGGGAAATCTTCCCTGGCCTGTAGACAAAGGAACCATCACTTCCAGTTTCGGAAGGCAGCGTATAGAAGGGACTCAAATTGATGAGGATAACAGCGGCATCACCATTCAAACTTTATCCGACGCACCAGTAAAAGCTGTATTTGAGGGGGTTGTTACAACGGTATATGACGTGGCTGGCAGCCAGACTGTCACCATCAAGCACGGGAAATATTTCACCACTTACTTTAACTTATCCACCGTAACTGTTGCCAAAGGAGCAAAGGTGAGTATGGGGCAAATGATTGGGAAGGCTGCAGAAAATTTTGATGGGGATGGTGAAATCCTTTTCATGCTGAATGAAGAGATGCGCTTTGTTAACCCGGAAAGCTGGTTGAAGAATAAATAAACAGCCAGGGACAGGGCATATGTCACGAGCTTGCCAGCCGTAGGCTAGACACGAGTTTACCTACCAAAGGTAGGGCGCGAGGTGTTTTTTATTTATTTTTTTCCAGAACAGTTTTATAGAGTTCCTCATAAGCAGGAACGATATTCCCGATTGCAAATTTTGAGGCCTGCTCTCTGGCATTTTCCTTGAATCGCTCCAGGGTATGTGTGCTGCTTAGGATTATTCTGGCATTGCGAGCCATATCTTCCACATCCCCAACTTCGCTGAGGAATCCATTTTCTCCGTGTAGGATAATTTCTGGTAGACCGCCAGTTCTTGTTGCTATTACAGGGGTTCCTGCTGCCATAGCCTCCAGGGCAGACAGGCCAAAGCTTTCGTATTCGGAGGGTAAAAGGAAAAGATCTGCAATCGGATAAATTTCTTCCATCTCCTGTTGCTTACCTACAAAACGGGTATCCTCACATATTCCAAGAGACCTGCATAGTTCCTCTGCCATCGGACGCTCCGGTCCGTCTCCAACAAGGAGAAGCTTGGATGGTATGTCCTGCTTGATTTTATTGAAAGTATAAATTACGTCAGCGATACGCTTGATTTTTCTGAAATTGGATGCATGCAGGATAATTCTTTCCCCGTTGGGGGCAATGACTTTCCGGAATGCATCAATAGGATTACGCTGGAAACGCTGAATGTCTACAAAATTATGAATGACACTGATGTCTTTTTTGATGTTGAAGTTTGCGTAGGTCTCTTCTTTGAGATTGTGTGAAACTGCTGTGATTGCATCGCTCTGGTTTATGGAAAAGGCTACCACGGGTGCATAGGTCTTGTCTTTACCAACAAGGGTTATATCTGTACCATGAAGTGTTGTTATGAAAGGCACATCTACACCTTCTGATGCAAGAATTTGTTTGGCCATATAAGCAGCAGAAGCATGTGGGATAGCATAATGCACATGCAGCAGGTCAACATGATTGTTCTTCACAACATCTACCATGGTGCTGGCTAGTGCGGTTTCGTATGGTGGAAAATCAAAAAGAGGATAGGTAGGTACCCTTACTTCATGATAAAATATATTGGCACTGAATCCGGTAAGTCTTACCGGTTGCTGGTATGTTATAAAATGCACACCATAACCTTTGTCGGCTAGGGCTTTACCTAGCTCTGTTGCCAATACGCCACTTCCGCCAAAAGTTGGATAACAGACAATCCCGATGTTCATGTGCAAATGTATTTTTTGTTTAACGAAATTACCGATAATAAGGTTCATTGATTGAATGTCTTGCAGTAACCTTAAAATTCAGTAGTTTTCAGTTCAGCTAAATACATCTATCATGAGCAGGTATTCTATTTTAATTTTATTGAGCAGTTTGTGCTGTGGCGTGTCGGTTGCACAATCTTCTGCTGATTCTCTGATGATCAAAAAAATCTCAGATGAAGTTTTTATGAATGGTCAGGCATATAACAACCTCCGTTATCTCTGTAAAAAGGTTGGTCCTCGGTTGTCTGGCTCACCTGGCGCAGCGTTGGCAGTAGAGCAAACAGCCAGAATGCTGCGCGAAGCTGGTGCCGATACGGTTTACTTGCAGCCCTGTATGGTTCCACAGTGGGTGAGGGGTGAAAAGGAGACGGGAAAGGCTGTGCTTACCAATGGCAAATCCGTTACACTTAATATTGTTTCATTGGGTAATGCAGTAGGCACACCGGCTTCTGGAATAACAGGCAGCATCCTTGAAGTGAAAAGTTTTCAGGAACTTGAAGCATTGGGCGCGGATAAGGTCAAAGGGAAAATTGTTTTTTACAATTACAGGATGGATCCCAGACATATCAATACTTTCAGGGCTTACGGGGAAGCAGGCGTTTACCGGTCGCAGGGGCCTTCCAGGGCTGCAGCACTTGGTGCTGTTGGGGTGATTGTGCGAACACTATCTCCGGTTTTAGATGATAATCCCCATACAGGTGCTACCAGGTACGATGAAGACAAGCCTAAAATTCCTGCGGTGGCCATCAGTACCAATGGAGCCGTTGAATTGAGCGGACTCATCAGTGCCGGCAAGGTCAAGTCTGTTTATATTAAAACCAATTGTAAAATGCTGGAGGATGTTCTCTCGTACAATGTGGTAGGGGAATTGAGGGGGTCAGAACATCCTGATGAAGTCATTACAGTTGGTGGACACCTAGACAGCTGGGATCTTGCGGAAGGCGCCCATGATGACGGAACAGGTTGTATGCAGAGTATAGAAATCATCCGTTCGTTCAAAGCATTGGGTATCAGGCCTAAGAGGTCTGTTAGGGCAGTTATGTTCATGAACGAGGAGAATGGGTTACGTGGCGGTACAAAATATGCAGAAATTGCCCGGACTGAGTCAAAAAAATTCATCATGGCATTAGAAAGTGACGCAGGAGGGTTTACTCCCCGTGGCTTTGGATTTTCTGCCAATGCTTCACAGAAGTATAAAATTCTGGGCTGGCAACCTTTGTTTAGGCAATATGGTGCACTTGAATTCAACGAAGGTGGTGGTGGTGCTGATATCGGTCCCTTACGTCCATTGGGAACGGCCCTGATCGGGTTGAATCCCGATTCACAGCGTTATATGGATTTACACCATGCCAAAACAGACGTCTTTGAAGCAGTCAGCGAAAGGGAACTCAACTTGGGAACAGTAGTGATGGCGGCGATGGTATACCTTGTAAGTGAATACGGACTTTAGTTTCCGATAATGAAAATAGCCGGTGCTTTCGGAAGAGAGGCCGGCTTTTTTTTCCAGGCTCCTATTGTCATGGTTTTTACCCATTCTGAAGCTGATGTCAGGTTAAACGCAACACAAAGCTTAATGGAAGGTTGTAATGTTTCCAGCAGACTGTCAAAAAGTTGCTGGTTTCGGTAAGGGGTTTCAATAAAGAGCTGTGAACAGTTTTCTGTGATGACCTTCTTTTCAAGCTCACGGATTTTCTTTGTTCTGTCTTGTGAAGCTATGGGAAGGTATCCGTTGAAGGTAAATTGTTGTCCGTTTAGGCCACTTCCCATGAGCGCCAGCAACAATGAGCTCGGACCACTAACAGGTTTCACCACAGTATCTGCTTCATGTGCCCAGGCTACGAGTTTTTGTCCCGGGTCAGCAATACCAGGACATCCAGACTCGCTTACAATGCCTATTGTCATTTTATCAGACATAGCTGCTTTGAATACAGTTTCGAAAGCTGTTTCCTCCTGTTTGATTTCATGCCAGGTTTTGCTATCTATGTTAAACTGAGGGTCAATCCTCCTAAAAGCTCTTCTGGCAGTCCGCAGATCTTCAGCAAAGAACACATCACAACGGTTGATGATTCCCTGAACACAGGTAGGGATAGTGTGTAAGCCATCTTCGGAAATGGGAATAGGAATCAGGTAAACCTCAGCAATCATAGTCAACTTATGTGGTGATCATCTCTCATTTCATGCAGGCTGATTGTAGCTGCTACAACCGCGTATGCAGGCGCAAGCACCCATCCAATTATCGGCAACAGGTGCATGAGGTAAAATACGATGCCGTTTCCAATTGCGAGTCCTTTGTGTGTACTGATATAGTCAATGCTTTTTTGTTTGTTCATACCATTGCGTTCGCAGGTATAGTCAAGCATGGAAAAACCGTAATAGTAGCATTCAATAATAACGGCCAGTATTGGGGTGATCCAGCCTATAACAGGGATCAATGACACAAAAATGATAGCAATGATGAAGATTAGTTGCCAGAAGGTATTTCTTAACGCCATGGTGATTCCTCGCCATAAATCAGAAAGGAACCTCTTGAAGCTGAAGGAATTTGTTTTCCCCTCAATAACTGACGCCGTTTTTTCACTGAGGTAAGAAAAAACAGGTGAGCCAACAATCAACCAGATGTATTTGAAGAGGGAGAAGTAAAGCAGCAACAGTAAAAGCCAAAGCATAACACCACCCAGGGTAAACAGAAAGCCAATCCAGCTGCCCTGTAATCTGTTCACCCAGGTTTGCAGTCCTGTTTCTAGCGTCAGCCACTGAATAGCCTGATTCATCGACCTTGAAAAAAAATAGATGCTCACTACAAAAACCAGGGCATAGATAATGCCTGGTATAATGATCCATTTCCACATCCTGTGTTTCTGGATGAAATCATGTGCCCTGAAATAGGATTGTACTGATATGACGAGTTCCTTGAGCAAACTACTTTGTGTTAGTCGGCAAAATACACAAATGATTTATCTTCACCCAAATTGAATCTGTGGAAAAAAATACAGCTACTTCACGGAAGCCTCTTTTGGCAATGCTGGCAGGTCCGGCTCTCTTTGTCCTGGTTTGGTTTTTGGACCCATTTTCACTAGGCCCGTCAGCCAATAAAGTGTTGGCTGTAGCTGTATGGATGATAACCTGGTGGATAACTGAGGCGATTCCCATGCCTGCAGTAGCCCTGATGCCCCTGGTTCTTTTTCCACTTTTCGGTATTGCTAAAATCAGTGAGGCAGCATTACCTTATGCCAATGAGGTGGTATTCCTTTTCATGGGTGGATTTATGATTGGACTTGGTATCGAAAAGTGGAACCTACACCGCAGAATTGCACTTTCAATAGTGAAGCTAACCGGTACTGGAGGGAATGGGATAATTCTTGGTTTTATTCTGTCTACAGGTTTCATAAGTATGTGGTTGAGTAATACCGCTACTGCCATGATGATGTATCCTATCGCGGCATCAGTTATATCTGTTGTTTTTGCTCAACAAAGGGATAGTGTGGGCGCAAGAAATTTTGCGCTGTGTATCATGCTTGCCATTGCCTATGCATCCAATTTTGGTGGTATTGGTACAATTATCGGTACTCCCCCCAATGTGGCCTATGTTTCCTTTATCAGTAAAAAATTTGGCTACGATATACCTTTTTTCAGCTGGATGTTGGTTAGTCTTCCTGTGGCAATTTTATTGCTGATCTCACTCTACTTTGTACTTATCAGGATGTTCCCCAACAGGTTGGTGGCAAATGGTGAGATGAGTAACCTGATCAGGGATGAGTTGAAAGCACTTGGACCGATGACTGCTCCTGAGAAAAGGGTTTTGACAATTTTTGTGCTAACCGCATTTCTTTGGATTTTCAGGGATCTTATCAATAAAATTGAAGTCTTCAGGCTTGATGATAACATGATTGCTGTTTTTGGGGCTCTCCTGATGTTTATTGTGCCTGCAGGAAGTGAACAGGAGCCGACTGAAAAAATCCTGAGTTGGCAAGACACCTCCAAAATGGCCTGGGGAATACTGTTGCTTTTTGGTGGAGGTATTACGCTAGCGGCCGCACTTGAGAAAGCCGGACTTATCGGCATGCTGGGAAACTGGCTTGCGGGGTTCTCGGGGAGTTCTATGTTGCTCCTGATATTGGTAATTGCCACGCTTTCCATTTTCATCAGTGAAGTAATGAGCAATGTGGCACAGGTTATTGTTTTTGCTCCTGTTGTTACTGGCATTGCTGCAGCTATTGGAGCAGATCCGCTTGCACTAGGGATACCCATGACCCTCGCTGCCAGCTGTGCGTCAATGATGCCCATGGGTACACCTCCCAATGCCATTGTTTTCTCAAGTGGTTATATCAAGTTAAAAGACATGATAAAGGCAGGTTTGGTCATGAACCTGATCAGCATTGTTTTGATTGTGGCCTCGTCTTATTTTATACTGCCTTACGTTATGCGGTTGATTAAACCCTGAGTCAGAATTTTGGACAGTTCAACTTCTTTTTGAGGGGATCTTTTCTACCACCTGTATAAATTACAGAAAGCTCTGAGCCGCCTCTCGCATAGCTGGCACGGGTTAGTCCGGATGTATTGATGTCGTGCGACAAGCCAATCCTCAACTGATTAAATTCAGCGCCTACATAGGGAATTATGGCATCACCTACCCTTATCCACAAACCTGTATGTATTTCCGTATTCTTTTCGGAATCCGAAAAAAAGCTACTGGAAAAGGCACCCCCAAGCAACGTTTCACTGGAAGCGCCTTGGATCTGATGCATAAAACTGAAATGAATATTGTTGCTGATGCCACTGGGGATATAGCCACCTCCATGGATGGTTGTTCGTGGATTGAGGAGGTAGCTTCCTTCATTGAAACTTTCCGCCGGTCTGTTCAGGTGGTAAACTGAGGTACCAAGGTAGAAACTATTTTGTCCGTTTGTACTCAAAGCATACATAAAGCCTGCGTGGAGGTCAGCATAATTGATCGAAAAGGGGCTCCCGTTAAAGCTCTCTCTTGTTAGACCTGTAAATCCAAAAGCGGTAAGTTCATCTTCCAGGTCTGCATTGGACATATTGATTCTCTTGGTGGCAAAGCTTCCTTGGAAGCCAACTGTTACCTGGTGAAAGCCATTTTCATCCAGTGATTTTGTATAGGCCGTGCTCAGGCTGTAGAAACTGTTATTGAGTATTCCGTTACCACTTTTATCATTAATTGCCATCAGTCCAACTCCCCAAGTATCCATTTCAGGGATATGGTTGGTAAGGATGGGAAAATCAAGTGCTGCTGCAGCAGAAGTAAATGCATTATTGATCAGTGGCCATTGTTTTTTAAAGTTGCCTGAAAAACGATAGGATCCATCAAATTTTCCGGCAAAAGCAGGGTTTAGGGCAAGGGGGGAGACAAAAAATTGCGAAAAATGCGGATCCTGTGCGCTGGTTTCAGCGCTGAGCAGCAAGAGGGTAAGGACTAAAAAGTAAATTTTTTTTGCCGGCATGGGCAGTAGTGAAATTGTTAGGATTGTTTCTTCTCTCCAAAACAAAGATCTCCGGCATCTCCCAATCCCGGTACAATATATCCTTTCGCAGTCAGTTCCTCATCAATTGCTCCACACCAGATATGAGCCTGTGGTTCGTGACGTTTTATCATCTCAATACCTTCTGTGCTGGCAATTACGGCAGCGATGTGTAAGGATGCCATGTTCCCCTCTCTTTTAAGGAACTCAATGGTTTTGACCAGCGATGCGCCGGTAGCCAGCATGGGGTCGCAGAGGATTACCACACGGTCATCTATTGGCGGACAAGCCATGTAGTTCATGCTGATTTCAAAACTGCCATCTCTGTGGTGTTTTCTGTAGGCAGCGATAAAGGCATTATCAGCCTTGTCAAAATAGTTCAGCATGCCCTGGTGAAGTGGACTGCCAGCACGCAGGATAGTGGCCAATACAGGTTGTGACTTTAGAACCATAGATCTGGCAATTCCAAGTGGTGTTGTGGTGTCTTTCTCTTCCCAGGGGAGTGTTTTGCTGATTTCGTAGGCCATCACTTCTCCAATCCTTTCGATATTTTTCCTGAACCGCATACGGTCTGCCTGAATATCAATGTCCCTGAGTTCACTGATCCAGTTGCTGATAAGGGAATGCTGGGAACTTAAGTTTTTGACCATACAAAGTTTTAATTTCGGGGTT
Organism: Bacteroidota bacterium; assembly: GCA_039805045.1. GTDB lineage: Bacteria > Bacteroidota > Bacteroidia > Chitinophagales > Chitinophagaceae > Pollutibacter. Next base: position 18,834 of record JBDLUZ010000002.1, read on the forward strand.
CATTACAAATCTAAACATAATCCATGTTATATCGCGTGATTGGACTCATGAGCGGCAGCTCGCTTGACGGACTGGATATCGCCTTTGTTGAATTGGAAGAACTGGGTGGTAAATGGAGTTACAGGTTGATAGGAGCTGACTGTATTCCATATTCTGAAGAATGGCAAAATAGACTTGCTCAAGCCAATGCTACTTCGGCAGCCGATTTTGTTGCACTGGATGCCGATTATGGCAGGCTCACAGCTTCAATGGTCAATCACTTCATAGATCAAAATGAACTGGGGTATAAAGTGGCACTGGTAGCTTCTCATGGACATACTGTGTTCCATGTGCCGGGTTCGCATTCCATCCAAATTGGCGACGGCGCAGCAATTGCAGCAGGTACCGGATTGCCGGTGGTGTCGAACCTGAGATCGATGGATGTTGCTTTAGGAGGTCAGGGGGCACCCATTGTGCCAGTAGGTGAGAAATTGTTGTTTACTGAGCATAGGTTTTTTCTGAATATTGGTGGAATCGCTAATATTTCTTTCAATGGCGGTGAGCAATATGATGCCTTTGATGTTTGTGCAGCAAACCGGGTATTGAATATGTTGGTCAATACAATCGGACTGGATTTTGACAACAATGGTTCTCTTGCTTCACAGGGCCGGATCAATGAGGCTTTGCTGGATTCACTTAATTCACTTGATTATTTCAGCCAGCAGTATCCAAAATCACTCGCCAATGAGTTTGGAACATCTACGGTGTTTCCATTGATTCAGACAGCCGGGTTATCTGTTGAAGACAGTTTAGCAACTTATGCAGAGCACATCGCCATTCAGGTTGGAAAGTCAGCAACAGCAATCATGCATCAAAACGGACTTACCATTTCCGGTGAGTCAATGCTCATAACCGGCGGCGGGGCCCTCAATGGATATCTGGTTTCGAGAATCAGTCAGCAATTGTCGCCATTGGGTATTGAAGTGATAATTCCTGATCAGGTAACAATCATGTATAAGGAAGCACTTGTTATGGCATTGCTCGGTGTGTTGCGTTGGCGGGAAGAGGATACTGTGATGGCTTCTGTAACCGGGGCATCCCGGTCAAGCATCGGGGGGGCATTGTGGATGGGTGCACATTAAAAAAAAGGCCGGATCGCAGATCCGGCCTTTTTTGTTAGGATTTATATCCCCATTTTTTCATGATATCGATATCTTCTTTCATACACGCAAGCGGCGTTTTGCCCTGATAGGATTCCTGCTCGATGATGAAGTGTTTTGTGCCCCATTTGCGACCCAGGTCAATGATTTCCTTTACAGGGATAATACCTGTTCCCAATACGGTAGACTCATATTTTTCATGACCTTCTTTGGCAGTGATTTCATCTTTAACGTGCATGGACTCAAATCTTCCAGGATATTTTTGCATGACATCGAGTGCCTTGGCACCGCCATTAATCATATTACCGATGTCCAGCTGTTGCATAACCAGTTTTGGATCTGTTTCAGTGAGAATGATGTCATAAAGCGTTTGGTCGCCCAGCTTCTCGCTAAATTCAAAATCGTGGTTATGGTAGCCGAACTTCATTCCTGATTTTTGACACAGTTCACCGGCTTTATTGAATACATCCATGAAGCCCTTCAGTGCATTGATGTCTTTACGGGTATTTTGTTCCATGGAGGGACTGATCACAAACATCTGTCCAACTGTTGCCGCATCTTCAACAGTGTATTTCCAGGAGTCTGTAAAATCCTTTTTTGCAGCATCCCAGTGTTTACCATAACTCATGACGGTGTGACCACTTGGCATAGTCATGCCCAGGTCGCTGAGGATTTTCTTGAATTCTGTTGCAGACCAACCATAAAATTTACGGTTGATATAATTCGCATGTTCAACATGTTTGTATCCCATGGCAGCCAGCTTTTGCAAAGTGCCCAGCGGATCTTGGGACATATCTGTTCTGATGGAATAAAGTTGGATGCCAGTCAGTTCTCCTTTTTTTGCAGCAGCTGCAAACAGGTCTGATTGAAAAATCGAGATACCCGCAGCAGTCAGTGCGCTGTTGCGTATGAAATTTCTTCTTGATTGATTCATATGGCTATTTTTTTGCTTGATGTAATTTAATCAAAAAAAATTATTGAAAAGCCCCCTGGCTTAAAGAAAAGCAGCTGTTCTGCTTATTTTATTTTTTTTGAGTTTTGAAGGCACTCCTTCATAAACCAATGCCCCACCGCCATCACCCGCTTCGGGTCCGAGTTCGATTATCCAATCGGCTGCCTTGATTACATCTGTGTTATGTTCAATTACAATGATGGTATGTCCCTGGTCAATAAGGGCATTGAATGAATCAAGCAGTTTTCTGATGTCATGGAAGTGCAAACCTGTGGTTGGCTCATCAAAGATAAACATGATTTTATCCTGATGACCTTTGCCACGTCCCAGAAAGCTGGCTAGTTTTACACGCTGTGCTTCTCCTCCGGAGAGCGTACCGCTGGATTGTCCGAGTTTAATATACCCAAGCCCTACATCACTGAGTGGCCTGAGTTTGTTACTGATGTCCTTTTCGCCGGAAAAGAACTCCATGGCTTCATCCACACTCATTTCCAGAATATCGTGGATATGTTTCCCCTTGTAGGTTACTTCCAGTACTTCATCTTTAAATTTCTTACCCTTACAGCTTTCGCAGGTAAGGTGAACATCAGCAAGAAACTGCATTTCAACCGTTTGTTCACCTTCACCTTTACAGGTGTCACACCTTCCACCATCAACATTGAAAGAGAAGTGTTTGGGCTGAAAACCGCGTATTTTACTGAGTTGTTGTGATGAATATAGATCTCTCACTGCATCCCAAGCCTTAATATAGGTTACAGGGTTGCTCCTGGACGACTTTCCAATAGGATTCTGATCTATCATCTCTACTTGGGAGATCAGATCGAGGTCTCCAGTAATTTTCCGATGTCTGCCTGGCCTTTCACCAATCCCCGAAATATGTTTGATCAATGCTGGGTATAATATTTTTTTGACCAGGGTTGTTTTCCCACTGCCGCTAACACCGCTAACTACAGTGAAAATGCCAAGGGGGAATTTCACGTCAACATCCTGCAGGTTATTTTCGGTGGCACCTTCAATCCCGATAAATGCTTTGGCAATGCGCACATTTTCTGGAATGGGTATTTTCATGTCACCTCGCAGATAAGCTCCCGTCAGGCTAGTGGCGGATTTCAAAATAGTTTTGAAGTCACCTTCTGCTACTACTTCACCACCAAGGTGACTGGCAAGCGGACCCATATCAATGATATGATCAGCTTCCCGCATCATCAATTCATCGTGTTCCACCACCACTACTGTATTTCCAAGGTCTCGCAGGTTTTTGAGCACTTGAATCAGTCTTGCCGTATCACGGCTGTGCAGACCAATCGATGGTTCGTCTAGTATATAGAGAGAATTAGTCAGGTTACTGCCCAGGCATCTCGTCAATTGAATACGCTGACTTTCTCCACCGCTGAGGCTGTTTGCAAGCCTGTCTAGTGTAAGATATCCAAGCCCCACGGCAAGCATGGTATCCAGCCGCTGATTGATTTCGAGCAGAATTCTTTTGGCAACAGTCTGCTGAAAATCAGATAAGGAGAGGCTTTCAAACCATACGGCGAGATCTCTTACCGGCATGCGACACAGCTCACCGATATGTCTCTCATTTATCTTAACATACATGGCTTCCTGCCTTATGCGGAATCCATCGCAGGAAGTACAGGTTGTTCTGCCCCTGTACCTTGATAATAAAACCCTGAACTGAACTTTATAGAGGTTGTCTTCAATGTCTTTAAAAAAAGCATTGATGCCAAGTGCGTGTTTGTGACCTTTCCAAAGCAGTTCACGTTCAGCAGCAGTCAGTTCAGCATATGGACGGTGAACAGGGAATTCAGCCTGTTTGGCGCCTTTCATAAACTGTTCTCTCCACCAATTCATTTTTTCTCCTTTCCAGGGTGCAACCGCCCCCTCGTATACAGAAAGACGGTGATCTGGGATTACAAGATCGGGATCTATGCCAAGGATCTGAGAATATCCTTCACAAACCGGACAGGCTCCGTAGGGATTATTGAATGAGAAGAGATTCGGAACGGGTTCTTCGAATCGCATACCATCCATTTCAAATTTATTTGAAAACCGTTCAGGATGATTTTCATTGACCTTAATATAAATGGATCCTTCACCTTCGTAAAAACCAAGTCCGATTGAGTCATTGATCCTGTTTGTTTCATCTTCATCAAAATCACGCGCAACCAGTCTGTCTATGAGTAAATAAATTTCAGGACTAGTTTGCCACATCGGATCCTGCAGGAGGTCTTCAATTTGTAGGGTTTCCTTGGTTTTGTTATTGAAAAGCCTGGAAAATCCTTTTTGCATTAAAATGCCTAACTCTTCATGGAGGCTTCTGTTCGGATTGATGTCAAATCCAGATAAGATATACAACCTGTCACCTGCTGTACAAGACTTCATGAAGTTGAACACATCCTGTACGTCATCTTTTTTTACTTCCTTTCCTGAAATGGGTGATATGGTTTTACCGATGCGTGCAAAGAGCAGGCGCAGGTAATCATAAACTTCAGTCATACTTCCAACCGTAGATCGGGGAGTTCTGGTAATGACTTTTTGTTCAATGGCAACAGCAGGACAAAGACCTGATATATGATCAACTTCAGGCTTATCCATACGCATTAAAAACTGTCTTGCATAGGCACTTAAACTCTCTGCATAGCGTCTTTGTCCCTCTGCAAACAGGGTATCTATGGTCAAAGATGATTTTCCGGAACCGGAAACTCCCGTAACCACAGTGAGGGATCCCCTTGGTATTTTTACGAATACGTTTCGTAGATTATGCATACGTGCTCCCTGGATGAAAATCGGTGCATTGTCATTCTGATTTTTCTTCAATCCTTTGATATCCTTTGTAGATGCAGGTTTCGGCATAATGTGATGCAAATATAGTATTAATGCGGGTTTTAGGGCGATACGTATTTTTACGTAGGCATTAACAAACCGTTGACAAACTAATGCTGAAGGGCGTTACAAAAAAATACGTAATCACAAAAAATAGGCTCCTAAATATTTTGCCTGCCTCCTGAGAATTATAGTTTTGGTCTGTGATATCGCTGAAACGATAGCACGAAAAGCGAAAAATCCAACCATTCTAAAACCATCTTATGAGGCCAAGTAGCAGCATCACAGACAACCAACTGATCCAACTTTTCATCAATGGAGATTCAAGGGCACTTGAAGATCTGGTTAACAGACACAAGGAAAGAATATTTACTTCAATAGTTATCCTGGTAAAAGACAGGAACCTTGCAGAAGATGTTTTCCAAGATGTATTCATCAAAATCATTGACACTTTCAGAAGTGGAAATTATACCGACGAAGGCAAATTTTTGCCATGGGCATTGCGCATAGCACACAACCTTTGTGTAGATCATTTCCGCAAAGTTAAGCGCACACCAGTTGTGCTCAACAAAAGTGAGGAGTATGATATGTTTGAAAACATGAACATCACTGAAGAGGGTGCAGAATCCCGGATCATGCGTGATCAAAGTCATGAAAATGTGCGCAGGATGCTCGATATGCTGCCGGAAGATCAGCGTGAAGTTATTGTACTCAGGCACTTTGCCAACATGAGTTTCAAGGAGATTGCAGATAAGACGAATTGCAGTATAAATACAGCTTTGGGAAGGATGCGTTACGGACTCATCAACTTGCGCAAGCTGATGAACGAATACCAGGTGGCATTATAGTTTTGGTTTAAATTGAATAACTGAAAAGGGAGCAATTGCTCCCTTTTCTATTTTTTGATTTTTTCAAATGCATCCAAACCACATTTTAGCCAATCTGCATATTGTTTGGCATCAGGCGTATAGCCAACGGGTCTTGATAATACCTGTTCGTCGGGTGATATCGCTACATACCAAGGTTGCGAAGAAGCATTGAAGTTCTCTGTCTGGAAGAGACTCCATTTGGTGCCTACCGTTTTAATGGTTACGGTTGCTCCGCCTTTGGTGGTATAAACCTGTTGTGCTGTTGCAGGCAGTAATGCTTTGTCGTCTACATATAAAGAAACAAGGATATAATCATTCATCAGATCCTGTACTTCCTGTTTTGTCCACACATTTTCTTCCATTTTCCTGCAATTGACACAGGCCCACCCTGTAAAGTCAATCAAAATGGGTTTATTTTGTTCACGCGCCATTTTCAGGGCTTCTTCATAATCTGTTAAGGGCTCATCACAATTGACAGGATCTTTATAGAGACTGTAGCAAACGGGGGGTGGGAATCCGCTTACCAAGCTAATATGGGCTGCTTTTGTATTGCTGACCCCGGGAGCGATATATATGGTAAAAGCAAATACTACCAAGGCTATAATTTTTCTTGGAATGGATATTTTTTGGTTGCGGTCATCATGTGGAAACCTGATCCAGCCCATGAGGTATGATGCCAGTCCTATAAAAATAAGAATCCAGATACCGAAAAACACTTCTCTTTTGATGATACCCCAATGTGCAACGAGGTCTGCATTGGAAAGGAATTTCAGGGCGAGAGCCAATTCTATGAAGCCAAGCACGACTTTTACCGTGTTCAGCCAGCTGCCACTTTTGGGCAAAGAATTTAACCATTGTGGGAATAATGCAAATAGCGCAAATGGAAGGCCCAGCGCAACTCCAAATCCTGCCAGTCCTGCTGTTAAAGGCCAAGCACCCTCTGTGGCAGTGCCAACGAGCAGTGTGCCCAGAATGGGACCTGTGCAGGAAAATGAGACGATGGCAAGTGTCAGTGCCATAAAGAACACACCTGCAATACCGGAACCCTGTTTTGAATTAGCAGAATTAGCCAGTCCGCCTGGAAGCGTGATTTCAAAGTAGCCAAAGAATGATATGGCAAAGAAAATGAAAATGGCAAAAAACGCAGTATTCAGGTAAACGTTAGTCGAAATTTCATTGTAGATGGCCGGATTCACATTGCCCAGCAGGTGAAAGGGTATGCTGAATGAAATATAGATAAGAAAAATAAATAGTCCGTACAGCACCGCCAGTCGCTTTCCCTTTTCCTTGTTGCTGCCATGTTTGGTAAAGTAGGATACAGTAAGCGGAACCATCGGAAAAACGCAGGGTGTAAGTAAAGCAAATAATCCTCCGAGAAAACCTAAAAGGAATATGTTCAAGATGCTGCTGTCTTCTTTTTCTTCCGCTATCCCACAGTCCTGCAGTGGCTGATCTGGATTGATTGAAGGAATGCGAATCCTGCTGGAAGCCGCTTTGCCACCTTCAAGTGTAATAGAGAGTTCGGCTGTTTCACCTGGGAAGAATTCATCTGCTTTGCCGTATGTGAAACTCAGCTTAGTATTGAGAACGGCGGGGATTTCACCCGTAAATTCAACAGTTGCTGTAAAAGTTGTCTTGCCTTTGAATACTTCAAAGCTGGCATTTTCGAAAAACAGACTTTTTTCTGTTATGCCAGTTCCTTCAGCGTTGAGTGGAGTGGTAATGCGTATGCTTGAGTCTGAAAGTTCCAGAAATGCGGCTGAAATATCTTCAAATTTTGAATTGGGATTGTAAATGTCCCAGCCAGCCTCATTATTTGAAGTATAAATGAGTTGATAGCTTTTTTCTCCCATTTTCTGGCTTGAAGCCTTCCAGGTAATAGGTGCTGTCGCTACCTGATCTTGGGCAAAAATGGATATAAACCCTGTTGCCAGCAGTACAAATAATAAAATCTTTTTCATGCAGTTGTTTTAACCGCCAATTGCGATTTTGAATGGAACTTCAGCCGGAGGTAGACAAACTTCATCGTTGCAAACCATGAACTCAATTTTACCGTTTAAGCCTGTTTTGGCTTTCGATTTGGCAACAACAACTTGGGTAAATGTTACTGTTTTTTCATAAAAGTTCACTTTACCACCCCAAACTTCTTCTACCTTGGTTGTTTTTTTGCCAACTTCTTTTGTTTTGCCTTCTATGAGAAGGAGCGGATTGGCAGTAAAAGTGATTTTTGTAGGAACAGGACCGTCTGCTCCAGCATCCTGTGCATACAGGTGAAAATTGCCGTTAATATTTGCGGTAATGGACACTTCGTATCTCTTGTCAGCCAGTTTCTTTGAACTGTAACTCAACGTTACCTGTTTGGCTGACCCCATCTGGGCTACTGAACCCTGCGTTACAAAGAAAGCTGCAATCAACAGGAGTAAGGTACTTTTTTTCATCATTGTGAGTTTAAACTAGTGCGTTTTCAAGAATGGTATTGAAAAACAGTGTATTGAAAATGGTTCTGCCATCAATATTACCCAGCAGTTCTGAACATGCCCTTTCAGGATGAGGCATCATGCCAAAAACATTGCGTTCCCTGTTACAGATTCCTGCAATATTGTGCAGGGCGCCATTCGGGTTTGAATCTGGCGTTATGTTTCCTGCTGCGTCGCAGTAACGGTAGATGACCTGATCGTTTGCAATAATTGATTCCATTGTGGTTTGATCCGCATAATAGCGGCCTTCACCATGGGCAATTGGAATTTGCAGTGGTTTTTTTTCGTTACCTGTAATAAAGACATTTTTACAGATAAACTGCTGATTGGCATTCCTAAGCAGCACGCCGGGAAGAAGTCCGGATTCACATAAAATCTGAAAGCCATTGCATACACCCAGTACTTTTCCGCCCCGTTTTGCAAATGCAATCGTTTCCTGCATCATCGGACTGAATCGGGCTATTGCTCCACATCGCAGGTAGTCTCCATAAGAAAAACCTCCTGGAAGTACAATGCAGTCGTCTTGCGAGAAGGCAGACAAGTCACTGTCTTTGTGCCAGAGTTCAATTACCTCCTGACCGAGGTTATCTCTAAGGGCACCAATCATATCCTGATCGCAATTCGAGCCCGGAAATACCACTACACCAAATTTCATTGTAAAAGCTTTGTACAAAGTTATGGACTTATCCCTAAAGCGAGGTAACGATGGGTGTATTTTAACGCAACTGACTTAAAACGATCAGTATCAGGATGAAAAGGTTTGGCAACAGCTTTTTTCTGACATATATAAATAATGGAGAAATTAGCAGGGTAGCGGGTAAGAGTGAAAGGTGCATGTTTTGAGATACGGAGGTAAGTTCTGAAAGAATTAGGCTGGAAACAACGATGCTGAGTAATAAACAAATGATAAAGGCTTTTCTGCCTTGTATCAACAGTTTTGAAATCTGATTCGCAGATAGCATAAAGAACAGCCATGGTGTAAGCCATACAATGGCAATGCGAATCCATTCAATTGGAGATAAGACCGGTAAGGCGAATTCAATTTTCTGAAAACTGAAAATAAGGCTGAAATCCAGCCTGTCTGCGAGATAAAGGATTGAAGTCAGTAAGTAAATCGGAAGCAGATAACCAGTCAGCACCATTATCCATTCTCTGAAGGATGCTGGCCTCATGATGAGCAGTGCTGCAGACAGCCATAGAAAATAAATAACAGATGTAGCGTTGATCAATGCAATCAGGCTGAGCATGAAGCTGGCTGTTAGCAGACTGTTTATGGGGTTTTCCAATTTGTAAACAAGAATCATCAGTTTAACTGAAGCAATCATGAATACATTCATCACCAGGATATCAAGAGAAACTTGTATTGGAATGAGGGATTGTAGCAGCAGGAACCACATGGCCGGCAGGTAGCCGGGCTTTTCCATGAGTTTATGGTCTGTGACAATCTTGTTAATATATAGCGCACAAATCAGTGTCACTGAAACCCGAATCAGTATACCTAAAAAGGAAGTATTGAAATTTATCCATTCAGAAAAAGTGTATATCCAATTCCACACAATCGTATGCTGTGAATTGTTTAGCATTGATGCTGAGGGATGCGGATTTATTTCCGGCACTATGGCTAACAGTAACAGCAGACCAATGGCCAGTGGCGTATTATTCCTGAATATTGAGATCAAAGTATTGTATTAAAATTCAATTTTTGCGAAGCAAATATAGTTTTTATACATGCATGGCATGATGATTTGTCGCAATCCAACCTGCTTTCCAAATTTGGGCATGAAATCGTATTCCCTGTTAAGATTTTTAAGTGTAGGCTGCCTTTTGATTCTTCCTTCGGAATCAATTGTAGCTGAGTTAAGCAACAGCTCCCGTTTTTCTTTCTGATTGAACAGGAATCTGATTTCGTTTCCGGTATTGAAAAGCTGATAAGAAATAAATGAGTCAGACTGGTCGTCGTACTGGCTTTTTCTGATTGCATTGCTCCACCTCAGTTTGCCATCTGCATTGAAGAAAAATACCATGATGTTCTCTGATATGAAGCGCACATAATTTTGTTGCCCGAATCTGTTAAACGGATCATATGCGTTATAGCCATAAAAGCGGTTCATGGGTGAATAGTACCACATGTCGAAAGGAGAATAAAAAGGATTCCCGAAACCGTAGAGGTAATCGTATCGGTTCCAGGCATTGTTTCTTGACGACGAATAGTACAGTTCTGATACAACTGCAAATCCTCCGTCTTGTGTGGGAATCACATGTCTTATAAAATGGTCATTGAAAGCAGTTTTTAAATTACCTGCCTCTGCTCTCGCATCCATTCTGATGCTGTCACTGAAAGCAAATTCAGTTTGTGATGCAAGCGACTGATTTTTTTTATCCCACACTATTGAGTAAAGTCCTTCTATGTTTCCTCGCTTCTGTTTATAAAAAAATGAGGTCATGAGAACCTTTTTGTTATAGTTGTCGAATTTCAGTTTTACTTCATCAAGTGTTTTGTCTTTCAGGGTAATCGGTACCACCTTTATTAAATCCTTGTCAGCAGCTTTGTAAACCAGGTCTATTTTACTGATAAACTCCTTACTTCCGGTTCGTGTACATTTTCCAAATACAAAATCACCATCATTGTCTACCAGGAAATCAGTAAATACCCCTTCACGGTCATTTACTTGGATGCCAAAACTGCTTTTCTTCAGCAAAGCAATCTGGTTATTGAAAAGGATTGTGGTGATAAGATATGATTTGTCGTTTTGTCTCCTGATTTTGAAAAGCATTATTTTTTTCTTGTCATCGCTGTGTATCAGGGAATAAATTTTGTTTTCTCCAGCACCTGATGTCTGCGAAGTATCGAGGTCAACCGGGTCAGACATTACCTTGCCTTCAGCATTGATCCTGACCATAGCGCAATGCACAATGTTGCGTTTCTGGTATTGGTATATCATATAGGCAAAGTCTGGGTAGGCAATGAAGTCAACATTCATCACACGATCGGGTAGAAAGTCGAGTGGAACCCTGTTTTTGAGTTGCATATCATTATCGTAAACGGAGATGTCGTGTCTCGACTTGTGGTTTTTATAGACTGCAATATTATTACCCAGTTTTCCGATGATTTCAAAGTTCATCTCCCTATAGTCGTCTTTGTCGACCATTGAGTAATCAATTTTTTGGGCCTTCGTCAGGGTTATGGCAAGGAGGGCAATGATTAGGGTGATACACTTTTTCATGAGCTTTGGGTTTCCGTATAAAATTAGGTGAACCTTTGTTAAAACAAACAAATATTCCCTATACCTTTGTTCGGCCGTTTGGTAATTTAATATTTCATTAAAGTGGGTAAACATCTGAATAAGGTAACCGGTGCTGGGTTACTGATCGCCTTAGGAATCATTTACGGAGACATTGGAACTTCACCGCTCTACGTTTTTAGTGCAATCATCAATGGACGAGTGATTAGTGAAGACCTGATACTGGGGGGAATCTCCTGTATCATCTGGACACTGACACTCCAGACTACGGTTAAATATGTGATTTTAACCTTGCAGGCCGACAACCGGGGTGAGGGTGGTATTTTCTCGCTTTATACTTTGGTAAGGAGAAGGCGCAAATGGCTTGTAGTCCCTGCCATGATCGGTGGAGCAGCACTGCTTTCCGAGGGGATTATCACGCCACCAATCTCCGTTACTTCTGCTGTAGAAGGCTTGACCCAGCTTCCCCGATTTGCTGCCATTTCTGAGATGCAAATTGTATATGTTGTATTGGGGATATTGGCCGTATTGTTTTTCATGCAGCAATTTGGTACTGCATCAATTGGTAAGCTATTTGGACCAATTATGTTTATCTGGTTTGGGATGCTTGCTGTGCTTGGTGTTTCCAACTTGACAAGCAATTGGCATGTTATGCGCGCATTCAATCCCAGTTATGCGATCAACTTGTTAATCAACTATCCCAATGGTTTTTGGCTCTTAGGCGCTGTATTTCTTTGTACAACCGGTGCTGAGGCCTTGTATTCCGATTTGGGTCATTGCGGAAAACAAAATATTAGAATAACGTGGGTTGGGGTGAAGATTTCCCTTATTCTCAATTACTTGGGTCAAGGTGCTTTTCTTTTGGGACAGGAAGGTAAATTATTTGCCAATGCATCACTGATGAAGAACCCTCAGTTTCTTGCAGAAAATCCCGGTGCCGAATTGTTGAAAAATCCTTTTTATGCAATGATGCCAGAATCATTTCTATTGGTAGGGATTATTATAGCTACTGTTGCTGCAATTGTAGCAAGTCAGGCAATGATCAGTGGATCATTCACTTTGGTAAGTGTTGCGATGCGACTCAACCTCTGGCCCAAATTCAGGATTAACTATCCTACTGAGGAAAGAGGTCAACTTTTTATCCCTGCAATCAATGCTTTGCTCTTTATTGGATGTTGCTTCATTGTGCTTTATTTCAAGTCGTCTAGTAATATGGAGGCCGCTTACGGCTTGGCAATTACATTATGCATGTTTGCAACATCCATTTTGTTTGCCAATTACCTGGTGCTCAAACGGGTCAATCAACTTTGGATTTACCTGTATTTGGCCATTTACTCCATTATCGAATTCAGTTTTCTCATAGCCAACCTTGAAAAGTTTCCTCATGGGGGCTTCGCCACATTTGTGCTTGGTGGGTTGTTTGTCTTGGTGATGTATGTTTGGTTCAAATCCCGCAAGATCAAAAACAGATACGTTGAATTTGCCAGACTGGAAAACTACCTTCCTGTATTGCAGGAGCTGAGCAATGACCAGTCC
>JBDLUZ010000003.1:0-32628 GCA_039805045.1 Bacteroidota bacterium
AAACCATCCAAAAGTCGAAATCAATGCAATGCTGAGGATTATTCCACCCAGTGTACCTTCCCAGGTTTTCTTGGGAGACCACTTGCTAAGTGGCGTTTTCCCAATAAATGACCCTACAATGTAGGCCATAGTATCATTAACCCAGATCCCAAAAACCAAGAGGAGGCAAATGACCTTTCCACTGAAACCAGACAAAGCGTTTACAAAAAAACTGCTGTCGTGCGACTGCCCCCATATCCAACCCGACCGCAAATTAACCAGCATAGCAAGAGGAATCGATACATAAGCTAATCCAATGAATGACCAGCCAAGATTCCAGCGATTAAATGCTTTGGTACGATATATCTCAATAAGAAAGGCAATGAAGCTGATCCGCATTATACGCCAACCTGCTTCTGAAATGTGATACCCCCCGATGTCAAGGCTTTCAGCATTTGCTGCCAACAAGATCCCCCAACCCAGAAAGGCCAAGGAGATAGACAAAACAGGTGATTTTTTCGATGATGCAGCACCAATCCGTTCTACTAGTTTACGAAACTCATACCAAGCCCCAAAATGAACAATGGAGAACAATATGATAAAACTCCACTCATTCCACAACAATCCCGTGAGCATGACAACTGCGTACAATACAGCAGTTTGTGTTCTTGTCTTGAAGACGTCTTTATTCAGTGCCATGTGCAATGCTTTTTTCAAACTTTCCATATGCGAACCAAACCAAAGCAATCCCAAATAAACCCCACCAGAGTGGAAATTTATCATCCATACCATCAGCAAGGGATTCTCCTTTCATCCGGAGATAATAGACCTGTCCAACTGCAACTGCATTATTGACAAAATGTGCAAGAATTGGAACCCAGATGTTTTTACTCGTTGCATACATCATCCCGAGCATGATTCCCATTGCAGTTCTGGCAAATAACCCGTAAAAGGAAAAATGAATAGCACTGAACAAAAGCGAAGTAATGATGATGCTGACCCAGATATTTCCGATTGAACGCTGCATCATATTCTGAAAGCCAGCCCGGAAAAACACTTCTTCAACAACAGCAGGTACTGCTGCCATAACAACCAGCGATATGAGCAGGTCTGTAATGGATTCCATGCGAGACATGACTTCCAGCTGCTCCATATACCGATTTTCCATTTCTGTAAAATATGTCTTCAAGGAAGAAGTAAGAGGAATCAGCTCATTGAGTGTAGCCAGTGAACCAGCAATCACCATAGTAATTATCATCAGCAGAACAGCCCAGCCAAATGCAGGTAAAGGTGTTTTTTGCTTGAAACCCATGTATTGCAAGGGTTTTGGATTGATGATGCGAATTGCTACATAGGTTGGGATCAGAAACATCAATACTGACAATACCGTTTGGACTGTTCTAACAGGGTTAACAAATGCCGGATTGGTCAGGTTCATTTGCATGTCTGCCATATCCTGCCCCGTCATCAATTTCCATATAAAAACAGATGCAAAACCGCCAAGCATTGCTCCGGCCCCCATAAGGGCTATTAAAATAAATAATCCAGCCTTGTGGGTCATACCTGGCCTGTTGTTCTCGATTTGTTCCTGCATAGTCGTAATTTTGCTTTCCTAATGGTAAAGATAGGCAACATACAATTACCCGAATTCCCCCTTTTGCTGGCACCCATGGAAGATGTGAGTGATCCCCCCTTCCGCGCTGTTTGTAAAAAAAACGGAGCAGACATGATGTACACTGAGTTCATCAGTACAGAAGGACTGATCAGGGATGCACTCAAAAGCAGGCAGAAATTGGATATTTTTGAAGAGGAAAGACCCGTAGGGATTCAGATTTTTGGAGGGGATGAAGAAGCCATGGCCATCAGTGCGGGGATTGTGGATACAGTTAATCCAGACCTTCTCGATATCAATTTCGGCTGCCCTGTTAAGAAAGTGGTATGCAAGGGAGCTGGTGCTGCTGTGCTCAAAGACATTGATTTGATGGTGCGGCTCACAAAAGCTGTCATCAAATCCTGCAATGTACCGGTTACAGTCAAAACCAGGCTGGGATCCATGGCAGAACGAGAAGTCAACTCTACAAGGGTGAAGCAGACTGGAGCTGGATTGCAAAAGTGAAAGAAAATCCCAGAATCCAGATACCCATCTTTGGTAATGGTGATATTGACTCACCAGAAAAGGCACTGGAATACCGCAACAGGTATGGGATTGATGGCATCATGATTGGCAGGGCTGCCATAGGGTATCCCTGGTTTTTCAGGGAGGTAAAACATTATTTTGAAACAGGAGAAAAATTACCCCCTCCAGGTTTTGATGAACGAATTGAAGTAATCCGGCAACACCTAAGGGCCTCTGTTGCCTGGAAGGGTCCAAAGATTGGCATTTTTGAAATGCGCAGGCATTATGCTAACTACCTGAAGGGCATACCCCACATCAAACCATTGAGAACACAGCTGGTAACCCTGAATACAATCGAAGAAATCGAAGATGTACTCAATAGCCTGAATCCGGCTCATTTCCAGGAAACTTCTGTTGTTCAGGAAGCATAATACAGCATCATCAATCTATAATCAAGCAGCCAATCCTTCATTATGACACCCCAGCAAAAATTTGAATCACTCACTGAGCAGATGCCTGTCACTTCAGGCTCCAAGGGCATTTATAAATCTTGCATTACAGCTGGAACCCTTGTATACACTTCTGGTCATGTGCCTTTCGACCAGCATGGAAATAGGATTAAGGGCAGGGTTGGTGCAGGAATGGACACGTTGGAAGCGAAAATAGTAGCACGTAATGTTGGACTTTGCATACTGCAGAGTCTGATCAATACCTATGGAAGTCTCAATCGCATTAAAAGGGTGATTAAAATACTGGGCATGGTCAATGCCACACCAGATTTTGCACAACACCCCATTGTCATCAACGGCTGCAGTGAATTATTCAGAGAGATTTGGGGTGATGATCTGGGTGTAGGGACCCGAAGTGCAGTAGGAATGGGTTCACTACCCGATAATGTTCCGGTGGAAATTGAAGCCATTTTTGAACTGGAAACCGAAGCTTAACCAATCTTTCAATGTAATGATGGAAATTTATTCCCAGATAGATAGTCCTGCCCTGCTCGTAAACCCGGATATAGTTTCAGCAAACATTGCTGAAATGGTGCGGATGGTTGGAAATGCACAAAGGCTTCGTCCACACATCAAAACGCATAAGTCGGCCGTCGGAATCAGGATGATGTTGAAAGCCGGCATCACAAAATTCAAGTGTGCCACGATTGCGGAAGCGGAGTTATTGGCCGCCAACCATGCACCAGATGTGTTGCTTGCACACCAACCAGTAGGACCCAAAATCAAACGGCTCCTCGCACTGGCAGAAGCATTTCCAGGAACTGAATTTTCCTGCATTGTTGATGATATGGATAATGCCTCAAGAATTGCAGAGACCTTTCGTGCAGCATTTCGGACAATCAGGGTTTTTGCAGACATCAACGTTGGCATGAACAGAACAGGCATCAGTCCGGATGAAAAGGCGCTGGAATTGATCATGCAAATCGGCAGAACATCCGGCATCCTATTCGGAGGCCTGCACGTATATGATGGTCAACACAGGCAACCTGATTTCAGTGCTCGTGAAAAGGCCTGTGACCTGGCATTTGAGGCAGTTTACACTTTGATTGGCTCGATGCAGGCAGCACGCATGGAAAAGCCCCATATCATCGCAGGAGGCTCTCCAACTTTTTCCATTCACGCCAACCGGCCAGACCGTGAATGCAGTCCGGGTACCAATATTTTCTGGGATTATGGTTACAGTCAGATCTGTCAGGAACAAAATTTTACTCCTGCCGTATCCATCCTGACGCGTGTCATCTCATTGCCCTCCACAGGTTGCATTTGCGTTGACCTCGGACACAAGGCGGTGGCTTCTGAAAATGAAATCAGCAAAAGAGTTGTTTTTCCGGATTACCCCGATTTAAAAGCTGTCAGCCAAAGTGAAGAGCACCTCGTATTGGATGCCGGCCCAGACCATACCTTCAAAGTTGGAGATACCCTAATAGGCATCCCCTATCATATTTGTCCGACTGTTGCCCTCCACGAATCTTTGTTTGAGATAAAGGATGGAAAATTCACCTGCTTGTGGCCAATTGAAGCTAGAAAAAGAAGGATCAGCTACTAATTACTACATTTGCAAACCTAAACCCATAACATGACCATACATAAGGAAGGCTATAAAACCATTACACTAATAGGACTAGGTGTATTCACCTTAATTTTCCTATCGTTAAGACACCTCCATCCGTTGCAACCAATTGTTCATTATATACTTTCTGTAGTATTGGTTGCTTTCTGGTTGTTTATTGTTTCTTTTTTCAGAATTCCCTCCAGAAACTTCACTTATGATGAAAGTGCAGTGGTATCGCCCGCAGATGGAAAAGTAGTGGTGATTGAAGAGGTTTTTGATACAGAATATTTCAATGACAAAAGATTGCAGGTATCTGTGTTTATGAGTCCGGCCAATGTACACGTCAACCGCTATCCTTTTTCAGGCAAGGTATTATACAGCAAGTACCACAAAGGCAAATACCTGGTTGCTTGGGATCCCAAATCTTCAACTGAAAACGAGCGCCACAGTATTGTGCTTGAAAACCCCAAAGCTAAAGTACTTGTAAAGCAGATTGCCGGTGCGCTTGCCAAGCGGATCATGAACTATGCTGTTGTAGAAGCAGATGCAAAACAAAACGAGGAGCTGGGCTTCATCAAGTTTGGCAGCCGCGTAGACTTGCTCTTACCAATTGGCACAAAGGTCAATGTCAAAATTGGCGATAATGTGAAAAACGGGGTTTCTGTTCTCGCTACGTTGGCTTGATTAAAGGATATGCTTTAATTCACCGAGGTCCTTCAGGATATAGGTTGGTCTTACTTTAGACCCTTCTGGGACTTCTGCGTGCACATAAGCTGCGTCAATACCGGCATTGAGGGCACCCAGGATATCAACCTCGAGCGTATCCCCTATCATGATGCTTTCTGCTGCTTTTGCCCCTGTAGTATTGAGTGCATATTCAAATATAGCTGCATGCGGTTTCATGATACCCGCCTGTTCAGAGGTGATCATCTCCTTGAAATAATGATCAATACCGCTATTCCTGATTTTCATGTGTTGGGTTTTTTCAAAACCGTTGGTGATCAGGTGTACAGGGTAGCCTTTATGTTTGAGATAATCGAGTATTTCAATACAATATGGAAAAAGGTTAGTCTTGGTGGGTAAAATTTCGAGGTATCTTTCACTCATCAATTTTGCGAGTGGCTCGTTAGTGAGTTTGAATTCTACCAGTGTTCTCCACATCCTTCTCCAGCGCAATTCTTCCCTGTTGATATGTCCCTTACGGAAGCGATCCCAGTATATCTCGTTATAATGGTGATAGGTAGCATGAAACTTATTAAAGTCAGCTCCGGATTGCTCGCCAAGATTCAGCTCATGATAAAGGTCATGCAGGGTTGCCCTGGAATTTGTTTCGAAGTCCCACAACGTGTGATCCAAATCAAAAAAAACCTGGCTGTATTGTTTTACTTTCATAGGATGCAAAATTACACAACCTTTGAATGCCTACCTTTGAAAAAAATACCGCGATGAATGTTTTAATTACTGGTGCTTCAAGAGGTTTGGGAAAGTGTATTGCCGAGCATTTTGCCGCAGAAGGTGCCAATCTGATACTTTGTTCAAGATCCATGCAACAAACAATTGGCTGGCAGCAACAATTGATCACCAAACACGGTATATCAGTATCTGCATTTGATGTGGATATGCGTGATGTAGAAAGGGTGAAAGCATTTGCCGGGGAAATTTTGACAGCGGGCATAAACATTGACATCCTGGTTAACAATGCAGGCAGTTATGTACCCGGATCAGTATGGAATGAACCAGATGGACAACTCGAAGAAATGCTTCAGGTAAACCTCCTTTCGGCATATCACCTGACCCGGGCAATTGTACCATCTATGATAGCCAGGAAATCAGGACATATATTCAACATGGCTTCTATTGCTTCTTTCATGGCTTATCCCAATGGGGGATCTTATAGCATAAGCAAATATGCATTAGCCGGTTTCAGTAAAAATTTAAGGGAGGAATTGAAGACGCACCAGATAAAAGTTACCACCATCTATCCAGGTGCGGCTTTTACACCATCCTGGGAAGGAGCTGGTATTCCTGCAGAAAGATTCATGAAGCCGGATGATGTAGCCAATATGATTGTTGCGTCCAGCAAGCTATCACTGCAGGCATGTGTGGAGGAGATTATCTTGAGACCGCAGTTGGGAGATATATGAGTTAATCACTGAATTTGTATCCCACACCTCTTACCGAATGAAAATGTTTTGGTTCACGCGGATCGTCTTCAAAGTATTTTCTAAAATTGAGGATAAAATTATCTATGGTGCGCGTTGTTGGAAAAACCTGATATCCCCAGACTGCCTGAAGGATTTTTTCCCTTGAAACAACTTCATTTTTATACTCTATCATCAGCCTGAGGAGCATAATTTCTTTTTTACTCAAACTGAAGTTTTCATGCTTTGCATTGATTGCGGTTTGCGCCTTAAAGTCAATTACATTTCCACCAAAACTAAAACTATCGCCCAAAGTGGAACGTTCCTGAAGTTTACGGTTTTTATTGATCAGCTTTTCAACCCTGAGTAAAAGCTCTTCCAGATTAAAGGGTTTTGTCAGGTAATCATCAGCACCTTTTTTGAGTCCGAGTACCCTGTCTGCACTTCCAGAACGTGCACTGAGCATTAGGATTGGTGTTTCAATATTCTTTAACCTGATGTGTTCACAAACGTCAAACCCATCCAGTTCTGGCAGCATGACATCTAAAAGGATAAGATCAAAGTACTCATTTTCAACTTTTTTAAGTGCTATTGAGCCCGTACTCGCCGAAGTAACCTCATATCCTTCCAGTTCCAGATTGAGCTTAAGCGCTTCCTGGAGATGTTCCTCATCTTCAACTACAAGAATGGACAATTTATTCATCATAATTAAAATTTGGGGAGTTGAACTTTAAAAACACATCCGGAGGGATAATTGTTCTCTAACTTAACAAACCCTTTGTGATCCTGGATAATTTTAGCACTGAGGTAAAGACCCAGACCCGTTCCTTTTGTTTTACGCTTTGCTTCATCACCCATCCTGTAAAACTTATCAAACACTTTTTTCTTTTCGGCATCCGGTATACCCTGACCTTCATCAGCAATTTCAACCTGAACCAAATTCGGAAGATCAAGCAGTCTTGTTGTGATGCTTTTATCCTGTGGTGTATACTTAATGGCATTCTCTATCAGGTTGTTTACAACAAGCTGAATAAGAAATTCCTCTCCGTAAGCCACGATATCTTCTGGAATTTCAACATTAAAATTACGCAATGGATAACGTCTTTTGAAAGCTGAAACAGACCTGCTGATCAGTGCACTGCAATTAAATTCTTCGCGGGTCATTTTATAACCCCCTGATTCAAGTTGAGCGCTCAACAGTATATTATTACACAATGAATCGAGACGCTCAGTTTCATTGATAGAATCATGCAGAATCTTATGCTGCTTTTGTTCATCAAGCTTATGCCTTACCAGTGTTTCAAGTCCAAGCTTTGTTATGGCAATAGGAGTTTTCAGTTCATGGGTGACCGCCATCATGAAGTTACGCTGCTGCTGATGGTAGTATAGTTGCCGTTTGATTGCGAGGTAAACAAAAAAGGCACCTAAAATTGTGAGAACGAAAAAAGTAAGCCCTTCTCCCAAGTATTGTTTTGCATTTCGGTCATGTTCATCCTCAAATTTTTTCAGTGTCTCCAGAGAAATAGATTTGAATTTGAGGTATTGATCTGTATGGTAGGCAAGCATGCTGTCGTTCAGCTGATCAAGTTCAAAATACCACCAACCCAATGCCGCTATAAGGTAAACAAGCAACAGCCAGTAAATAGCATAAATGGTTTTGAGAGGTATTCTGCTTATAAGGTTATACATATCAATTGGCTTTTTCTAACCTGAGACCAGCATTCAAAACATGTTCAAGTGGATCTGTTCTCATGTCTTGTCTGAACCTTACGGTATAGGTCCCGGGTTTGCTGAAACGGACAGGTTCTTTATAAAGCAATATGCGATGGTCAAAGATATCATCCATTCCTGTACCCAACCATTTTTGTCCGGATGCAAGCTTGAATTCAAAACGTTCAGTTCGCACAACTGAATCTCCCGGAAGTTGGCTATCTACACTAACCCAGAGATTATTAAAAGCATATGTATTATTATGACGGAAAAGAAAATAGAGCCGATAGGCCGAAGTAGTGTCAGTGATTTCAAACTTAAATTCAGGTTGAAAGGCATATTCCCACTCTTGAGCAGGCATAAATGTTATTTTTTCATACAAACCAGTCTGCATGCACGCAGAAAGTATTGTAACAAAAACGGCAACAACTAATAATTTCTTAGACATAGGACAAAGTTAATTATCTAAGCGCATATCATTGTTTGTATTGGCGCTATAAAACATTTAAAACCTGCTCCTTTGCTTTTTCCAATTCATCTTTCATCTCTACAACACATTTCTGTATGGTTGAATCATATGCTTTAGAACCTGTGGTGTTAATTTCTCTGCCAATCTCTTGAAGCAGAAAAGACAGTTTTCTTCCCTTAGAAATTTCTTTTTCCGAAAGCAGGGTTCTGAAGTAAGAGCAATGGTTAGATAACCTGACCTGTTCTTCAGTAAGGTCGATTTTTTCCAGGTAATAAATCATTTCCTGTTCAAACCTATTCATATCTACTGATTCTTTACCTGCATGTTCTTCGAGTAGCTTCAATAAATTTTCCCTGATTTTTTTCCTGCGCAATGGCTCAAGTTCCATTACATTGGTTTGCAGCTTTTCAATGTTACTGATACGCAGCAACAATTCCTTTTCAAGCGCCTCACCTTCATCATCTCTGTGTTTATTGATCATTGCAACAGCGTCAGATAATGTTTTTCCCAAAACCTGCCATTCCGTTTCTGTGACTACTTCTGATGAAGC
Source organism: Bacteroidota bacterium (assembly GCA_039805045.1). Taxonomy (GTDB): domain Bacteria; phylum Bacteroidota; class Bacteroidia; order Chitinophagales; family Chitinophagaceae; genus Pollutibacter. The sequence goes on from JBDLUZ010000003.1 coordinate 9,027, forward strand.
AGCAACTACTTCAGGCAACCGCAAGATGGAAGCCAACAGTTGAGCATCATCAGCTTCCATCTGATCTGCCAGACTTTTCAACTGCTTGTAATAGGCTGATGCCAGGTCAATATTGATGGCTGATGGCCTGGAAGCCCCGTTTTGTTTTATTGATATGTTACATTCCACACTCCCTCGCAGCATTGATTCAGACAACTGGTTTCTGATTTCAAATTCATAAGGTTTAAGCTGTGGTGGAAATTTGAGTAATAAATCAAATTGTTTGCCATTGAGTGAACGCAACTCCACTACAAATACTTTCTCTTGGATTGTTTGTTCTGATCTGCCATAACCAGTCATGGATCTGAGCATATTAAATAAATTGTGGAATGTAAAAAAAGAGCGCCCGAATGTTTTCGGGCGCCGATATATAGATGGGTTAATAAGTACGGGAAATAAATCCCTACACAATATTAAAAATATATTTCATGAGAATAAAATTTTATACTGATTATTTTATTCACAAAAAAAATATTGCATGTGAATTACTGATTTGAATATCAGTTTTTCAAAAATTATAACAAATAAAAGTTACAGCAAAAGTCATCACTATCTTTGTAAAAATTACTGTTATGAAATTTCCTGCACCTGTTTCCATTGAATGGATTGCGCAACTCATTAATGCCTCAGTGCATGGAGATTCAAAAGCATCAGCCCTTGGAATCAATGAAATCCATCGTGTAGAAACAGGAGATCTTGTATTTGTTGATCATCCCAAATATTATAAACAATGTATTGACTCTGATGCATCATTTATCATCATCAACCAGCTTACAGATTTCCCAGCTCATAAATCATTGCTATTGGTTGATGAACCATTTGAAGCGTATTTGAAAATAGTGAATCATTTCAGGCCATTCATGCCATCAGACAAATCAATATCCGCTTCAGCTGTTATTGGCAAAAGCAGTTACATTGCACCAAATGTATTTATAGGTCATGATGTTGTGATTGGTGATAATTGTATTATCCAACCCAATGTTACGATTATGGACAACTGCATTATCGGAGATCGTGTTGTTATTCAATCCGGATCAGTGATCGGCGGTGATGCATTTTATTACAATGGCAAGAAGAACAGAGAAGTCTGGTATAAAAGAATGAACAGTTGCGGAAGGGTATTACTGATGAATGATGTGGAAGTTGGAGCAGGTTGTACCATTGACAGGGGTGTGACCCATGACACCATTATTGGAGAGGGCACTAAACTTGACAACATGGTGCATATAGGACATGACGTTGTTGTAGGAAAGAATTGCCTGTTCGCTGCCCAGGTTGCCATTGGCGGTGCTACAGTAATTGAAGATGGTGTAATTCTTTGGGGGCAGGTTGGGGTGAGTAAGACGCTTACCATTGGTGCCAATGCTGTTGTAATGGCCCAGAGTGGTGTTGCCTCAAGCATTGAAGGTGGTAAAGTTTATTTTGGATATCCCGTAGATGAAGCAATCACCAGAAAAAGGGAAATGGTCTGGATCAAAAGAATTCCTGAGATGTGGGCGATGCTGAAGCGCTTAAAGGAAGACTAAAAATGCAGCTTATTGATTTTACTTTCTGATTTCATTGACCGAGTCAAGTTGCAAATAATATTGACATGCGTCATATATTGTTTCATCAAGAGGTCTGAATGTGAAACCCTCCAGTGCCTTCAGAATTTTACTGTTATCAAAATGTACTTTTTGTTGTGCCGTTTCAGCAGTCTCCTTGGTTAACAGGGGCTCCTTTCCAGTGAGTATACCCTTTACCCGCTCAATCCGCCAAACGATTGAAGCCATCCAAGGTTCTACTTTCCTGTGAGGAGGCCTCTTACCAAAACCATTCGCCATGGTTGTAAACAAATCACGGTATGTCCAGTTTTCTGCAGAAAGAATAAACCTTTCAGCAACGATCTCACTCTCCATTAACTTTACCATTGCATTTGCCACATCGTATGCATCTACAAATCCGCTGACACCATCCGTATACCAGGGAAACTCATTGTAGGCATTCCTGAAGGTAGCTGATGAGCCTTTCTCCCAGTTTCCCTTACCCAATATGATAACAGGATTTACAATGACTGCATTCAGTCCTTCAGCAACAGCCCGCCAAACTTCCAGTTCAGCGAGGTATTTTGTTTTCCCGTAAACTGAGGGGTTTGATTGATCATCCCAACGCATGTTTTCTGTAACCACCTGATTATTCCGCTTACGCCCCAGCGCCGCTACAGAACTTACATGCACAAGTTTTTCAATACCCGTTTCAAGTGCTGCATTGACCACATTGGCCGTACCTTCCACATTGATTTTCATGAGATCACCAGCCCTACCCGGACTGAATGAAACCAAACCGGCACAGTGATATACCCTGTTGCACTGATGCATGACATCCGTCAAAAGACAGACATCAAAAATATCTCCCCTCACCCATTCAACCTTTTCTGCCTCCTCATTGGTGAGGTCTCCTTTACCATTTCTATAGAGTGCTACTACTTGTTGGCCTTCCCTAATAAGTTGCTTAATGAGGTAGGAACCAAGTAATCCGGAAGCACCTGTGATGAAATTTTTCATGTGTTAAACGCCTGAAAACTGTTCCAGAAAACGTACATCATTCTCACTGAACAAACGGATGTCTGTGATGCCATATTTCAGCAGAGCCGGCCTTTCAACACCCATTCCAAATGCAAATCCAGTATATTTCTCCGGATCAATACCACAATTTTGAAGCACATTGGGATGAACCATACCACAACCCAAAATCTCAAGCCATCCGGTTCGCTTACAGACTGCACAGCCATCTCCTTTGCAGAGCAAACAACTGATATCCATTTCTGCACTGGGCTCTGTGAATGGGAAATAACTTGGCCTGAACCGAATGCTGACATCGTTACCAAACATTTCCTTCACAAAGAAGTAAAGTGTTTGTTTGAGGTCTGCAAAAGAAACATTTTCATCAATGTAAAGTCCTTCTACCTGATGAAAGAAACAATGTGACCTGGCACTTATGGTTTCATTGCGGTATACCCTACCCGGACAAATAATCCTGATGGGAGGTTTTTGTCTTTCCATCTCTCTGATCTGAACATTGCTTGTATGTGTACGCAACAAAATTGCAGGATCAGTAGAAAGATAAAAGGTATCCTGCATATCACGTGCAGGATGATTTTCGTCAAGATTCAGTGCGGTAAAATTGTGCCAGTCGTCTTCTATCTCTGGCCCTTCTGCCACAGTGAATGACAGGCGCTGAAAAATGTCTACAATTCTGTTCCGCATGAGCGTTACAGGATGTCTGCTGCCAGACGGCAAAGGAATGCCGGGAAGCGATATATCTGGTATATCAGCTGATTCGCCAGATAGAGCATCAATACGCAGCTTCTCAGTATTGTATTTTTCTTCAGCAAGGCTCTTGAATGCATTGAGGATTTGTCCGAATGATTTTTTCTCTTCTGGCGGCACCTGCTTCATTTCCCCCGCAATGGCTTTTACAAGACCTTTGACACCAAGAAATCTGATTCTGAATTGCTCAAGGGATTCCGCATCATTTGCAGTGAAGACATTAACCTCTTCAGTGTAATTGTTTATTTGCCGGAGTAGTTCTTCCATATTGCGAAGATAACAAATCAGGGAGGATAAGCGTAGGATATCGATCAACCATTTTTTTGCAAAAGCACCAGCATTATCATCAGTTTACAGTAGGTTTGTTTAAATTTTGATACATGCAGATTCAGCATTTAGCAGATTTTTTGGAGCCGGTAAATCTAGCTCGGGTTACAGAAGATGCCGATTTGAAGGAAGGTCAAATGGGCAGGTCTATCATTTTATTTGAGGATGAATGGCCGGATTTGTCTGAGGCAGATCTCGTTATTGCCAGCTGTGATGACATGCGGGGAGATGGAATCATAGGTAATATGAAAGCTGGTACCAATAAGATCAGAAAAGCATTTTATTCGCTTTTTTACTGGCATAAAAGTATCCGGATTGCGGACATTGGCCATATCAAAACCGGTGCAAATGTAACAGATACTTATGCCGCTATTCGAACTGTGGCCAGTGAAGTAAACAAGGCTGGTAAATATTTTCTGTTACTTGGAGGCGCCCAGGATATGACTTTGGCACTTTATGAAGTTTTCAGGCAATCCGGCAGGCAAGTTGAGGTTACAGGTATTGATGCATTCATCGATTTATCCATAGATAATCCGGTCAAATCCAAAAATTTTTTAATGGAAATGCTGACCGGGGATCCTAACCATATCAGACATTACAACCACATTGGCTTTCAAAGTTATTTTGTACATCCCAAAATGCTGGAAACCATGGATCAGCTTCGGTTTGATTGTTACAGACTGGGCAGGGTTAAAGAAAATATTGAGGAGATGGAACCAGTATTGCGTAGCACTGAACTGCTGAGCTTTGACCTTGCATCACTTAATGCTGCTGTTTCCCCCGGAAGTGTTAGTCCAAATGGTTTCAATGGTGAAGAAGCTTGCACACTCATGCGCCATGCGGGAATGAGTCAGCATCTCAAAATTGCGGGGATTTTTGGATACAACCAACAGACAGATCAATCTGGATTACTTGCCACACAGGTTGCTCAAATGATTTGGTACTATATAGATGGAATACAGTTTGGGAGAAATGAAGCATCCTTAGACAACAAAGATATGTTTATTGCATGCCACATTGCTTTTGCCCAGGTTGAAACTACCTTTATCAAAAGTAAAAAAACAGGCAGGTGGTGGATGCTCATGCCAGACGGGCGCTATGTTCCCTGTTCTTACAGTGATTTCCAGCAGGCAGGTGAAAATGAAATTCCTGAACGGTGGCTGAGGATTCAGGAAAGAAATTAATGATATAAAAAATGATTTATGAAAAGGATGATTGTCGGTTTCGGATTACTGCTTCTAAGTTCCTGTTCAACACAATACCGCATAGGTAAAACAGTTAACTCCCTCTTTATAAAAGACCCTGCCATGCAGGCTGCACACATTGGCATTGCCGTTCAAGACCCCGATCAAGAAAAATACCTGTACAGATTTCAGTCAGCAAAAAGGTTTACGCCTGCCAGCAATACAAAAATCTTGAGTTGCTATGCTGCCATGAAGTATTTACCTGAAAAATTACCTGCAGGAATCATTACAGAACTGGATACTGCCGTGTTGCTTACTCCAACCGGAGACCCCAGCTTCCTGCATCCTGAATATGCAGAACAACCACTTTTTGATAAGCTGCGCAGCATTTCAAAACCTATTTACCTGAATACAAGCGTCTGGAAATCCAGTGCACTTGGTTCTGGTTGGAGCTGGGATGATTTCAGTGAGGCATACATGACTGAAAGAAGTTGTTTCCCTGTCTATGGCAATGTGATTCAATGGTTTCAGGAAAAATCCACAAAGGAAAACCCGACATTCCCTGGAGATACTGTTGATTTATTTGTTTATTCAGTTCCGGAAGTAGATGGACGGGTTGATTTCGCCAAGCCCGGCGATCGTTTTGATGTATCTAGAAATCAACACATGAATGCCTTTACCCTAAAAGAGGGTAAAGAGTCCCTGGCTTCATCTAAAGTGCCGTTCATTACAAATGGCATGGAAACAGGATTAAATGTATTAAAAGACACCCTGCATAAATCCATTGCGGAAGCTGACCAGTCTTTGGTCAGAGCTGCATCTGGAAGAACTGCTGATACAATTTACTCAAGATTAACGGATTCAGTTTTGCAAAAAATGATGCACCGCAGTGATAATTTTTATGCAGATATGCTGCTACTCATGGTGAGTCAGCAAAAGTTAAAATCAATGGATGAAGATGCAATCATAAATAACATAATCAAACAGGACTTTAACCAGTTACCGCAATCCATTAATTGGGTTGACGGCAGCGGCCTCAGCAGGTATAATCAGCTTACACCTGAAAGCCTCATTTATATTCTGAATAAGTTGAAGGATGAACAGCCATGGGACCGTATAAAAAAAATATTCCCTTCTGATGGGGTGGGTACATTGAGTTTCTATAAAGAAAGAACTGATGATTTTATCATTGCTAAAACAGGAACGCTTGGAGGCGTTATTTGTTTAAGTGGATACGTGAAATCCAAAAAAGGAAAGTGGCTTACCTTTTCAATCATGGTGAATAACCACAACACCCCAACTGCTGTAATCAGAAAAAAAATGGAAACACTTCTCGAAACACTTTAAATACCAAAACTATCAATCAGAAAATCTTTTTTGACCTCGATAAAAATGGGTTTACCATCAAAATGAATGGCTGATTGCTGACAAAGAGAAAGTCTCTCAACGATATCTCTCATCGTCTCTTCAGCAAGTCTGGCTCCTGATTTCACAGCATGTTTTCTTGCCATAGCCCTAGACATTCTTTCTCTGTATTGCTGATGTAGCATTGAGGTTGAATCTTTGACATCTTCCAGAATCATTTCTAGCACCTGCTGGTCATTGTCTGTAGGATGATCTGCTGGTGCGCCCTGCAATAAAAAGGTATTGCTTCCAAAGGGTTCAAGCTGATAACCCATATGAAGCAAATCAGGTAATATTGAACTGATTACCTGAGCATCAATGGGAGACAAATTAATGACTTGTGGGAACAAGCTTTGTTGTATTGCCATTCCTTTACCCTGCCAGATTAATTTGAATTTCTCGAAAAGCACCTGTTGGTGCGCCAGTTGTTGGTGAAGGATAGTTATACCCTGGTGCTGTTCGAAAACGATATAGGTCTGATGTAACTGAAAGACTGGATTGGTAAATAACAATTGCAAGGAGGCATTTCCGGGCCTCCCCGCCCACTTCTCCATTTCTGCCTCAAGCTGATTACTCATTTGTGGCATATCAGCCTGAACAACTTGTTTTTCTTTGGGAGAGGACTCAAAAAAATCTTTCCAGTTACTCAGGTTGCTGGAAGAGCCTATGCGGTGAGCCTGGTGTCTTTGAATGAATGATTTATATATGCCACTACCCTCTGCATCCAATTTATTTTCAGAAGTAAATGGCTTTGCTACAGCATCCAACTGCTGAATGGATGGTTCAAGGTTGAAATCCATCGAAGGTGCTATACTGAACTGGGCAAGTGCATGTCTTATTGCAGACCGAATAAAAGCGTATACAATCTTCTCGTCTACAAATTTTATTTCCTGTTTTGTCGGGTGCACATTTACGTCTACCTGCGCCGGATCAAGTTCAATAAATAAGGCGAAAAAGGGGAAACTTCCCTGTGGAATCATCTCTTCATATGCACTTACGATGGCATGACTTAAGTATGGATTCCTGACATATCGCTTGTTGACGAAAAGATACTGTTCACCTCTTGTTTTCTTTGCTGTTGCAGGTTTACCGATATACCCAGACACATCCAGGTAGTCTGTTTTTTCTTTAACTGCAACCAACTGACTTGTAAGACTGTTTCCGAAAAGCTGAATGATACGCTGCTTCAATACACCACGCTCCAGATGAAATATTTCCTGACCATTATTTGTCATGGAGAAAAATAATTCAGGAAAAGCAAGGGCTACATGTATAAATTCCTCGGTGATGTGACGCAATTCCACTGCATTACTGCGCAAAAAATTACGACGTGCCGGAACATTAAAAAAGAGATTCTTCATGGCTACGGAAGTGCCCTGTGCATAAGCACATGGTTGCTGCCTGGTAACCACACTGTTTTCCAGCTCAAGTTCAGTGCCCATCTCATCAGATGCACGTCTTGTTTTCAGAATTACTTGAGCCACAGCTGCAATGGAAGCAAGCGCTTCACCTCTGAAACCCATTGTACTGAGTCTGAATAAATCGTCTAATGCATTGATTTTAGAAGTAGCATGCCTACCGAAGCAATTACGTGCATCTGTTTCACTCATCCCAACACCATCATCAATTACTTGCAATAAAGACTTTCCCGCATCCTCAACTATGAGCTTAACCGAAGTTGAACCTGCATCCACCGCATTTTCCAGCAATTCCTTGACTGCACTCGCAGGCCGCTGAATTACCTCACCCGCGGCAATTTGATTGGCAAGATGTGCAGGAAGTATCTGAATTTTGTTTTCCATGGATGGATGTATGGGTTTTAGTGTGTTAGGGTTTGGACAAAATGCATAACTTACAAAATTAATAAATCCACGTGTATGTTCAAGATAAGATCAGTAATCTCCTGCATGCTCCTGTGCATTGTTTTTCAATCAAATGCTCAAAATAGCATCAATTGGGTGGATAGTGTCATGAAAAGTCTTTCACCTGATGAAAAAATTGCACAGCTGATCATGGTAAGACTCTCTTCTATTGATCTTAAAACAAGAACCATCAGCTACTACGATTCCATTGTGGAAAGAGATATCAGGAAATACAATATTGGAGGCATCTGTTTGTTTCAGGGTCCGGCAGTCAAGCAGGCAAAACTTATCAATGCTTTTCAATCATTTGCCAAGACACCTATCCTTATCGCAATTGATGGTGAAACAGGCGTGGGCATGAGGATTGACAGCGTAACACCATTACCGAAAATGATGATGCTGGGTGCATTGAGAGACAGTTCAGTTGTTTACCGGTATGGCAAATGGGTGGCAGAGCAATGCAAACAAATGGGTATTCAGGTCAATTTTGCCCCTGTAGTTGATGTCAATAACAATCCTGATAACCCCGTAATCAATGACAGGTCTTTCGGAGAAAATAAATATACAGTAGCCCAAATGGCTACACAGTACATGTTGGGTATGAAGGATGCCGGTATTATGGGCAGCGCCAAACATTTTCCCGGACATGGAGATGTTGCGGTAGATTCCCACCTCGACCTTCCTGTGATCAATAAAAAAAGAGAGCAACTGGACACCCTGGAATTATATCCCTTCAAAAAACTTATTGAAGCTGGTGTTGGGAGTGTTATGGTAGGACACCTTTTCATCCCTGCAATTGACAATACACCAAAGCGAGCGTCTTCTATTTCTGAAAAAAATGTTACCGGCCTTTTAAGAAATGAGCTTGGATTCAGTGGACTGACATTTACCGATGCACTTGAAATGAAAGGAGTTGCAGCGGAGTTCCCTGATGGAGCTGCAGGTGTTGAATCCCTTGTAGCAGGCAACGATATGCTTTGCCTTCCCGGTGAAGTAGGAACTGTTATTCAAAAAGTGAAGGATGCGATAGCTACGGGCAGACTCAGCTGGGAAAAAATTGACGGCCACGTAAAAAAAGTACTTGAAGCCAAGTTTGCACAGGGGCTATCTGACTGGGAGCCCGTTTCACTTTTAAATCTGACACAAAGACTAAATGAACACAGCGATGCAATAAAAAAAGAAGTAGCAGAAAAGGCAATTACTTTAGGCAGATTGGGTGATCCCAGCTCATTCCCACTCAAACAGGAAACAGCTGAAAACAAAGGAGTTAAAAAGAATATAGTTCTTATTGACTATGCAAAAAATCGAAATACGCAGTTTGCTGCACTGATGAGAAAAAATTACAATGCAGATGTTTTTCTGGTAGACAATTCCAGTTCAGTTGCTTATGCAGACAGCCTTATTCAGGTTATTCAGTCTAATTATGATCATGTGGTTATGGCCATTCATGAACTGCCCAGGTATCCTGCCAATAATTTCAACATGAATAAAGTGGTTGTAAACCTGTTCAACAGGATTGCAGTACTTAAATCAACCAACCTGTTCATCTTTGGCAATCCATATGCTGCTAAAAGTTTTTGCGCGCATAACAATATCCTACTTTGCTATGATGACGATCCCATTACACATGTTGCAGCAGCATCAATGCTCAAGGGAGAAATCATCCCTGAAGGCATCCTGCCCGTTTCGGTTTGTGAAAATCTGCCAGCAGGTACCAGTATCAAAACAACTGGCAACATATTAAAAGCAAGTGAGGCGCAATCGGGTACTGGTAATGTCAATACATCCAAAATAGATTCTGTTATCAATGACGCCATAGCAAGAAAAGCAGCACCTGGCATGGCATTGCTGGTTGTCAAAAACAACAGGATAATTATGGAGAAAACTTATGGCAACATGAGTTATACCGGTTCGGGGAAAATGACCCAGGAAACAGTTTTTGACATGGCTTCGGTAACTAAAATATGTGCTACAACACTTTCTGTGATGAAACTTTATGACGAAGGCAGAATAGACCTGGACAAAACGCTGGGAGATTACATTGCGTGGACAAAAAATACCAACAAAGAAGGTTTAAGGATAAGAGATATATTGTTGCACGAAGCAGGGCTAAAAGCATGGATACCTTTTTATAAGGAAATAGCAGACAGCACTACGATGAAAGCGTTACCAGGTTATTTCAGCAAAAAACAAGACAATGGCTTTGGTATTAAAGTAGATGATTCCCTTTATATGCTCACCGCTTGGAGAGACACCATGATAAGCAGAATTTTAACTTCCCCACTTGAAAAAAAGAAAACTTACATATACAGTGACAATGACTTTATCTTTCTTGGTGAACTCGTCAAATCCATCAGTGGTCTGTCATTGGAACAATATGCATGGAAACATTTTTATGCCCCACTCGGCTTGAGAAGTACCGGTTTTAACCCAACCGGTTTTATGAGCAAACAAACAATTGCCCCAACAGAACAAGATCCGTATTTCAGGGAAAGACTTGTTCAGGGATATGTGCATGATCCCGGTGCGGCGATGTTTGGAGGTATATCAGGGCACGCTGGACTTTTCAGCAATGCCTATGAAACAGCAGTACTGATGAGTGTTGTTATGAATGGCGGGAAGCTTAACGGAAAAAGATTTTTTTCAGACAGCACAGTGAAACTATTTACTGCATATCAGAGTGAAATCAGCAGACGCGGACTGGGTTTTGACAAACCTGAGAAAGACAACAACAGCAGAAAATCCCCCTACCCGGCACTTGCAGTTTCACTGTCAACATTTGGTCATACTGGTTTTACAGGAACATGTACGTGGGCAGACCCTGCAAAGGGCATTGTATTTGTGTTGCTCGCCAACAGGGTACATCCAACTGCAAGCAATACCTTTGGGGAACTCAATGTAAGGGGTAAGGTGATGGAAGAAGTATTTACAGCATATTAAGCTGGGTTCTTACTACTACTTTGGCTGCAACCCAGGCTTTTTGGTAATTGGGTATTCTGATTCTTTCTTCAAGAATGCGCTGTGGTTGCACAGCCTTGATTTTTTTGAAAAGGCTCAGGTAGTACTTGTAAGCGAGGTATACACCAAATCTTGCTTTTAAAGGTAGCTTGGTGATTCCTTCGTATGCAGCATTGAAATCATTTTGTATATCAGCTTCAATTTCTGCTTTCATTTTATCTGTGAAATCCCTGAAATCCACACCCGGAAAATATACACGATTCAGTTGTTGATAATCAGCCTTTACATCCCTTAAAAAATTTACTTTCTGGAATGCTGCACCTAATGCCTGAGCACTTGGCTTTAGCTTCTCGTATTCAACTTTATCCCCGTCACAGAAAACATATAAACACATCAATCCAACAACTTCGGCACTTCCGTAAATATACTCAGCATAACCGTTTGCGTCGTAAGTCGACTTGTTCAAATCAAACTCCATGCTTTTAAAAAAGGCTTCAATCAGTTCCTTATCAATGTTGTATTTGTTTACTGTAATCTGGAAACTATGTAAAATAGGGTTAAGGCTTATTCCTTGCTCAATGGCAATGTATGTCTCTTTTTTAAATGACGCAAGGAGAGAAGCCTTATCGAATCCATGGAAAGTATCAACGATTTCATCAGCGAACCTTACCAGGCCATAGATATCATAGATAGGTCCGCGGAGATCTTTGTGCAGCAAACGGATTGCACTGCTGAAAGAGGTACTGTACCTTTCAGTTGTTAGCCTGCTGCAATCATGTGATACCTGATGAAAAACTCCAATCATATGGCTCAAATTAATTCAAACGTTTAACAATGTACGCTTTCAGTAGCACTTAACATAAACAATTCAGAACAATTGAATATTATTTTTGTTCAGAGTTGATGAGTTTGGCCACTACTTCCCCACTAATCAGGCTGGGAGGTACTCCTGGACCCGGCACCGTCAACTGACCTGTATAATAGAGATTGTTTACTTTTTTACTTCTGCAAGACGGCTTTAATATTGCAGTCTGCATGAGTGTGTTGGCCAACCCGTAAGCATTCCCTTTAAATGCACTGTAATCATTTACAAAGTCTGAATAGGCATAGGCGCGTTTATATACAATATGTTTTCTGATATCTATCCCAGAACGCTCAAGAAGCCTTTCACATAAAATATCAAAATAATGATCTCTTATTTTATCATCATCACCAGTTAAACCAGCTGCAACAGGTATCAGAAAGAAAAGATTTTCGCAGCCTTCAGGGGCCTGAGATGAATCCGTTACTGATGTAGCACTCAGGTAAAATAAAGGATCAGTAGGCCATTGGGGATCAGTATAAATTTCAGCAGCGTGTTTACCAAATGGAACATCAAAGAAAAGCGAATGGTGCTGGAGTCCGGGAATCTTTTTATTGACACCAACATAATAAATCAGACAACCTGGAGCCATGACACGTTTTTCCCAGTATGCATTGGAATAGCTTCTGTACTGCGGGTCAAGTAACTGCGTTTCCATGAAATGGTAATCAGCCGCACCCACCACTACATCTGCCTGATAATACATGCCATCTGCTGTTTTTACACCCTTTGCATTTCCGCCAACAACATCAACACCTGTAATGGTTTTATTGAAGTGAAACTTCACACCCTGCTGAACGGCAAGTTTGTGCATCCCTTCAACAATCTTATACATCCCCCCTTTAGGAAACCAGGTACCCAGCTTTACATCAGCATAGTTCATGAGGCTATATAAAGCAGGTGTATTTTCAGGAAGTGCACCTAGAAACAGTACAGGGAATTCCATCATCTGCCTAATCTGTGGATGCTTAAAATATTTCCCTATATGCCCTTTGATATCATTAAATACATCAAGCTTGAAAAGTCCTGCTATCAGCTCTGCATCAAGAAATTCAAGGATGGATTGTCCGGGTTTAAATACAAGCTTGTTGATACCAACCTTGTATTTGTAAGCGGCTTCTTCCATAAATGCATCCAACTTTTCACCTGCACCAGGCTCAAGGGATTCAAAAAGTGATTTGAGTGCCTTGTAATCAGCGGGAACATCCATTTCACCCTGCTCCCAGTAGATTCTGTATGATGGATCAAGCCTGATTAAATCATAAAAATCAGAAGTCTTACTTCCAAAAGATGCAAAATAACGGTCAAAAACATCAGGCATCCAATACCAGCTAGGCCCCATATCAAATGTGAAACCATCGGTTTTGAAATGCCTGGCCCTTCCTCCAGGTTGGTCATGTTTTTCTACAACAGTAACATCCCAACCTAATTTTGCAAGAAAAGATGCAGCGGAAAGACCAGCAAACCCTGCACCTACAACAACCACTTTTTGAGACACCAATATAATTTTAGAATTTATTCAGTTCTGATTTTAACAACCTGCGGGCGAAATGAATCCTGCTTTTGATGGTACCAAGAGGTTCATTCAACATATCAGCAATTTCATGATATTTATAGCCTTCAAAATACAACATGAATGGTTGCCTGAAAATACTCGGCAATTCATAGATTGCCTTGTTAATATCTTTGATACGTATTGTAGCCTCAGCTCCATTGGGCACTGCGGCTTGGTTATGATCCAGCAGAAATTCATTAGGCGTGCTGTCAAAAATGGTATTTTGCTTGGATTTTCTCCTGTAATTGTTGATGAAAATATTGCGCATGATCGTGTAAAGCCATGCCTTTATATTTGTGCCTACACTGTACTTTTCCTGATTGGATAATGCCCTGAACATGGTTTCCTGTAGCAGGTCTTTTGCAGATTCCTGATCCTTCGTCAAGGTCACTGCAAAAGGACGCAGGTATTCTGAATTTTGAAGCAAGAGCTGGTTGAATTCCTGAGTTGACATGTTCTTTTGTTTAAATATTCAATAATCAAATTTAAACAAAATTGGCAGATGCGGAAGGATTTTTGTTTAATTTTTATAAAAAAAAGTTAAACGCTTTTAATGTGCTGATTACCAGCCCAATACAAACATTAGTTCAAAGATTAATGTCAATAAATTAAACAAGATTGGTGATGAACTCTGTAACTTCCTGCAAGGATTTCTTGAAATGAATTTGCGGAGGGATCTTTTTCTCATAGGTTGCTGCAAGCCTTCCTGATATGATTAAAGGTATATTTCCAAACCTTTTGAGTGATTGGTGAATGAACTTATCGAAGTTGAATACGCTTGATACAGACGTAAGATGGGTATAAATAAAGTCTGGATTTTTATATTTCGCAACATATTCAACATCCTCCATAGGCACATTGGAGCCAAGATAAAAAACACGCAATCCCCTGCTCTTGAGTAGATACTGTATAAAAAGCAGACCTAATTCATGGTATTCTCCTTCTGGAAGAAAAAGGAGTCCACTTTTCTTGAGCTGAAAGATGGGGTTTGCAGCTTCAGTTCCAACAATGAGTTTCTGTCTGATAATATTGGAGACCAAGTGTTCCTGAGCCGGATTGATGTGTCCTGTAATCCACAAAACACCAATTCTCTCCATGAAAGGAAAAATAATCTGGTGAATTGTTTTTTCTATCCCTTTAGCCCGGATATATTCTTCAAGGCTATCTTCGAAACCTTCAAGATTCATATCTACCATTGCCTGAATGAGGGCATTGACTATACGCTCCTGTTGTGCATGGATGTTATTGATGCCTAAAATCTTATTCTTCATGTCCTCTTCACCCATGCGATCGATATGGGAGATTTTGAACCCATATTTATTGAGAAGAGAGATGTTTAGGATTTTCTTCAATTCTTCGTTATTGTAATAACGAATATTGGTATCTGTCCTTTGGGGTTTTAGGAAATTGTAACGCTGTTCCCAAATACGAATAGTATGGGCCTTGATGCCAGTAAGATTCTCAAGATCTTTTATGGTAAATGCGTTCATTCTGCTAGTAACATTATTTTAGGGTAAATGTTCAGTTTATCAGACTTGGAAGAAGTGTGCAAAATCAACTACAAGTCAATTTCACAATCCGCAAAATTAAATAAACGGTTCAAATTGACTAAAAATGATCAAAATGCAGACTATTGTTGAATTTTGACGAACATATTGACCTAAACAGTCAACAAAAAAAGAAGCCCTTTTAGCTAAAAAAGGGCAAAACTATTTTTAAAATATTTTTAAATTTTTACCTCAAATGTTTCAATTTGGCGCTATCCAAGGCTTTTGCAAGAGACTTTGTTAACTTCAATTCCTGTAAAGCAGCTAAATGTCGCTCATGGTGGAGGTCTGTTCCAAGCAAATCAATCATACCCAGTTCTGCCATCCATTCGGCAGCTTTCCTTACATGCGGACCATAATAATTGGAAAATGACAATAAATTAGCCTGGAAAATGAGTCCTGCATCATGCAATTCTTCTAACGCTTTTCGCTGTGTATGGTAAAAATTATAACGTTCCGGATGTGCGAAAACCGGCTGATATCCCTGCAACTGCATTTCAAAAAAAACTTCCTTTAGTTGCATAGGAGGCTGGATAAAGGAAATTTCGACAAGTACCCAGTTGTTCCTGATACACAACAATGGATCTTTATCCTTCAGCAATTGTTCAAAATTACCATCAATCAGGTATTCGGCTGCAATATTTACTTTATTCTGAATGCCTGCATCCTTTAATGCACTATTGAGTCTGTCTGACCCGGCTGCAATTGATATTTTATCATTGCGCCAAATATCTTCCATAACATGTGGAGTAGCCGTAAACTCACTGTAACCTAGCTCAATAAGGCCCTTCACAAGTTTTACTGACATCTCACTGTCCACTGCACCATCATCAACTCCTGGCATAATATGGGAATGCACATCAGTTGATAACTCATGGAAAGGAAATAAGGAAGAACTCTTTTTTTGAAAAAAAGAAAACACATGTATTAATTAAGGATGAGAAACCACTGTCTGATATTCATTGTAAACTTTTTCCAAACCTTCACGCAAACTGGTTTTGAATGTCCAACCCAAACCTGTTAATTTGGATACATCCATTAGTTTTCGTGGGGTTCCATCTGGTTTTGACGAATCATATACCAGGTCACCTGTAAACCCAACTACATCTCTTACCATCATAGCCAATTCCGTTATAGTCAAGTCAATGCCTGTTCCGATGTTAACCAGACCAGCCTCATTGTAATGATGCATCAGGTAAACGCATGCATCTGCCAGGTCATCAGCATGTAAAAACTCCCTGCGTGGTGTTCCACTTCCCCAGATTACAACTTCTTTGGCACCAGCAATTTTTGCGTCATGGAATTTGCGAATGAATGTTGGCAGCACATGTGCATTTTCGAGATCATAATTGTCATTCGGCCCGTACAAATTAGTTGGCATTACGGAGATGAAATTACAGCCATACTGATCTCTGTATGCATCACATAACTTAATACCGGCAATCTTTGCTATGGCATAAGGCTCATTGGTATATTCAAGTGGTCCGCTCAGCAAATACTCCTCTTTGAGTGGCTGTGGTGCCATCTTTGGATAAATACAGGATGAACCCAGGAATAATAATTTTTTCACCCCGGTTGCATAAGCAGAATGAATAACATTATTCTGAATCATCAGGTTCTCATACAAGAACTGCCCCCTGTAAGTATTATTTGCATGGATACCTCCCACCCTAGCTGCAGCTAGAAAAACGTATGCAGGCCTTTCTATCTCAAAAAACTCATTTACTGCTTCCTGCGTTCGCAGGTCAAGCTGGGCAGAAGTTCTGGTCAGAATATTCTCATAACCAAGTTTTACAAGATTGCGGTGGATTGCAGAACCCACCATACCTCGATGACCGGCTATATAAATTTTATCAAACTTATTCATGAGCATCATTCACGATAAAACCGGAATCTTTAAGCAGCTTCTCCTTTTTGAATAACTCCACATCACTTTCCACCATATCTTTAACCAACATTGGAAGGTCATACTTTGGCTGCCAATCCAATTTTGTCATAGCCTTTGTAGGATCGCCTATCAACAAATCAACTTCAGTTGGTCTGAAGTATTTCGGATCGACTGCAACTACTTCCTTTCCTGCAGGAACCTGAAAGTCCGGATTTTCTGAAGCTGTTACATATCCTTTTTCCTCAACTCCTTGTCCCCTGAATTCAAGCGTTACACCAACTTCAGCGAAAGCCATCCTGATAAACTCACGCACAGGTGTTGTTATACCTGTTGCAATGACATAATCCTCTGGCTGATCCTGCTGCAGTATTCTCCACATAGCCTCTACATAATCCTTGGCATGACCCCAGTCTCTTCGGGCATCGAGATTTCCAAGGTATATCTTATCCTGCATGCCTAAAGCAATTTTTGCAACACCTCTTGTTATCTTTCTGGTAACAAAAGTTTCACCACGAAGGGGACTTTCATGATTAAATAGAATACCATTTACAGCAAACATATTGTATGCTTCTCTGTAATTTACGGTTATCCAGTATGCATATAACTTGGCAACACCGTATGGAGAACGGGGATAAAAAGGTGTTGTTTCCTTCTGTGGCACTTCCTGGACCAATCCATATAATTCAGAAGTGGAAGCCTGATAAATCTTTGTTTTGGCTGTTAGTCCCAATAGCCTAACCGCTTCCAAAATTCTCAAAGTACCAATACCATCAGCATTAGCAGTATACTCTGGCGTATCAAAACTCACTTTAACATGGCTCATGGCTGCCAGGTTATAAATCTCATCAGGTTGCGTTTCCTGTATGATCCTGATTAGATTGGTTGAATCAGTAAGATCACCGTAATGCAATGTAAGCTTGATGCCTTTTTCATGTGGGTCCTGATACAGATGATCTATACGGGCAGTATTAAAAAGGGACGATCTGCGTTTAATGCCATGAACAATATACCCTTTACTCAGCAATAATTCTGTTAGATATGCCCCATCTTGACCATTTACACCTGTAACCAATGCTACTTTTGCCATTTAAATATGTATTGTTTTAATTTAGTTAGCGGTTTCAAAATTAAGGTAAATAAATGAGGTTTAAGTCCATTCACTACCCATGCTCTCCTGTCTTCTGTATTGGCGATAAGTCTCGACTTCAAACTCCGATTACTGATGCCTCCAGATCTCATGACAACAAGTAAACCATCCAGGTACTTGGCATCAATTTCAAATTTTAACAGCAAACGCAACATCATCTCATAATCTGCTGCGATACTAAAACGTGTATCAAACAAACCATATTGTGAATACAAATTTCTTTTAATAAAAAAAGTAGGATGCGGGGGACTCCATCCATTGTAAAAAGCATTTCTATCGAAGCTTCCAGCCCGCCACTTCCTGGTTACCTTAGACAAATCCGTCCTATCTACACAAATCAAATTACCGTAAACTGCCTGGCAAGACGTCTGAATGAATACACCAGCAACTTTTTCAATCACATTCTGATCGACATAAAAATCATCTGCATTCAAAATACCAACTATATCTCCAGTTGCCAAACCAATCCCCTTGTTCATGGCATAATACAAACCTTCATCCTTTTCCGATATTACCCTGGTAACATGAGGATATCCAGCAACAATTTCAAGGGTATTATCATCAGAAAGTCCATCAATTACTATATGCTCAATATCAGACCATGTCTGCCTGGCTACACTTTCAAGTGTATCCTTAATGGTATCGGCAGCATTCCTGCACACGGTGATGATTGAAATTTTCAAAAGCGTTTTCGTTTTTTTACTGCCGGATTACCCTGATAAACCATATTCATTTCCATGTCTGTTGTCACAACAGATCCTGCTGCAAGAACCGATTGTTCAGCTGCATGAACACCTGGACAAACAACTGAAAATGCTCCAATCCAGACACCGGCTGCTATATCAACTGGTTTAGCTATTAGCTCAAAATCAGGAGAGCGAAAATTGTGATTTCCAGTACAGATAAACGCCCCCTGGGATATACAACTGTTACTGCCAATTGCTACCTGCTCCATGTTATCTATCCAGCAATTCTCTCCTAACCAAACATTGTCGCCCATAGTTAGCTTCCATGGGAATTTGATTATCACACCTGGCCTGATACGCGGCGATTTACCAATCTTGGCGCCAAAAAGCACTAAAACCATTTTTCTGAAACCACTGAACGGAATCAGCGGATTGCGTACAAAAATTGTACTGCAGAAAAACCACAAGAGCTGTTTCAGGTATGAAGCACCAATGGATTGCTTATAAGCTAGATTCCCTTCGTCATATCTGCTCAAATCAACTTTCATCAGCTCGTAAATAATTTATCATAATAATATTCGGCCTGCATCTCTTCAACATATAGCTTTGCTTTTTGCAAGGCCCCCTGCCGGAACTCTTGCCAGCGCGAATCTTCAAGGTTTACAAAAGTATTGATAGCTTCAAGAAACAAATTATCCGCCAAAGGTATATCCGCGCCCGCCTTACAAGACAACAAATTTCTCCAGGGAGTTTGATCGCTGATCAAAACAGGACATCCAACAGACAGAGCTTCAAAAATAGAGTGCCCGAAACTTTCTCCTTTGGATGGCAAAACAAACAAATGAACTTTCTGTAGCAGCTGTAATACTTCGACTGGTGTTAAATCAAAATGCCAAGAAACTTTAATCTTTTCAGGGAGGTTTTCAGCCATTTGCTGACAAAGTTTAAAATACGCTGGATCTTCTCGGATAACAGCTATCACCAGGTCAACATTACCTTTTACGTCATTCAAAATGCTGAGCAAAAATGAAAGGTTTTTAATGGGATGAAGACGTGCTGAAAAAAGGATGCGCAGGTGTCCTTCTTGTTTATTTTCAGGCAACAAGGCTGGTGTAATTTGCACAGGAATATTCGGGGCGGTAAAAACACTTCGAACCAATGGAAATATTTTTCTTATTTCAACCTCTTCACCAGCATCAGCGGCATGGAAAGTAACGTGTTTCTCTATACCTACTAATCTTAACAACAAACAATAAACATACTTCTTGAAAGGTTTGTGTGCAAGTGCACTTGCCTTTAGCATACCCCTTGGCGCAATGATGACTTTACCTGACTGATATGCCAGCCAGAGAGGTATAATCATGTTTGAAAACATGGAATTAAGGTATATGCGGTCTGGAGCTACAAGAGTCAGATTTTTTCTTACAATCCCCATAGTCATTTTACCAGGGGAATAATAGTATACATTGATATTGTCTTGTTTCTGCCATTTGTCTGAAATTATCCCAGCAAAAGCCGCTGTTGCATGTAGATCCCTGTCTGATGTAAAAACAAATATTTCATGAGACACACGAAGGTGACTTACTAAGTTTATGATTGATCTTACCGGACCTCCAGCTCTGAATGCTGGGGTGAACCAATCTGTAAAAATCAGGATTCTCAATTGATGTTATTTTTTTGCAACCAAGATCCTAAAACCACAAAAGACCATATAGTAGTCCATTTCTCGGCTGAACGCCCTCGGGAAAACTGCTTCCAAGCATTGTGTACATGCTCAAAATCTACAAAATCATAAGCTGAAAGTGAAAGGATAGCTTGATTACAAACATCATAAAGTGAACTGTGCATCCACCTATCCATTGGCAGAACAAACCCTTTTTTGGGTCTGCGGTTTATGTTCTTGGGAAGAAGAGGATTCAAAGTATCTATCAGCAACTGCTTTGGGTATTTACTCAGCTTGTATGTATCAGGCAAACCCAACATAAATTCTATGAGCTGCTGATCAAAAAAAGGCTCCCTAATTTCCAAACTATTTGCCATGCCCATCTGATCATTATCTCGCAACAAAGTATTTGCTACATAATAATGAAGCTCAGCCAAACTGTAGTTACTGATACAATAATCATCAACGTTCTGAAATGCATTCAAGTTATTTGCAAAAATACCCGATGAACTATACTCCAGCGATGTAAACCTTGATACATCAGCCATGCTCATCATTTGTCTTAGTGCAGGATAACAATGATGAACATGATGTGTTTTGGCAGATAATATTTTATATAAACCAAATGCAAACGAAGATTTTGAACTTTGAAGCAAGGAAGCAATATTCATCCTCAAATACTGCGTATTATCAAACAACAACTTCCATTTCTCTAACAACTTTGCATACCTAAAACCCGGATATCCTGCAAACAATTCATCTCCACCAAGACCGGAAAGCATCACTTTCATGCCAGCCTTGGCTGCAGCAGCTGAAATCAAATAGGTATTCAAACCATCTAAAGAGGGACTGTCAACATTGGATAAAAAAGCAGATACCTGATGCTGGCAATCATCAGGATGCATTTTAATAGCATGATGATTGGTCCTGTATAATCTGGCAAAGTCTTCTGCTTCCTTTGACTCATCAAACCCCTTTTCGTCAATAGTAAGCGTAAAAGTGTTCAAAGAACTGGAAGCATGCAAAGATGCCAAGGCAACAACTGCAGAAGAATCAATGCCTCCTGATAAAAATACACCTACAGGTACAACTCCCTGTAACCTTGATGATACGGCTTCATTCAAGATACGAAAGAGCTCTTTCCTTAAATTTTCAGGATTTATTGTTTGCCGATAACCAATGTTTTCAGGGTATAGCTTATAATAGGTAGTAAATTCCGACCCAAGCTGCGAAATCTTCGCATAATTGCCCGGGGGGATTTCTTGAACATCCTGAATAAAAGTGGCAGGATATCCTGCAGATTGATACTGAAGATAACCTGAAACAGTTCTCTTATCTATTCTATGATCAACAAGTCCGCTTGCCAGCATAGACCTAATTTCAGAGGCAAAGACACATGTATTATTCTTAATACTAAAATATAATGGCTTAACACCCATTCTATCTCTCGCTAACCACAAGATTTGTTCAACTTTATCCCATATAGCAAAGGCAAAAATACCATTAAACTTATTCACACACGATATACCCCATGCAGCAAAGGCCGCAATTAACACTTCTGAATCACCCTCAGATTTGAAATCATAAAGGGGTAACTCCTTTTTGATCTCAAGAAAATTGTAAATCTCCCCATTGAAAACAAGTACATATCTTTCTGATGGATCAACAAAAGGCTGTGCAGAAGCATCAGAAATATCCATGATGGATAGTCTTGAGTGTGCCAAGGATATGAAATCATCATGGTAAAATCCTTTCCCATCCGGACCTCTGTGAATAAGTTTACCAAGCATATTGGTCACCCTGCTTACCGAAGAGTCTACTTTACCATTGTGCCATATGCCTGCAATACCGCAAATAATGTATAATTTAAAAAGTCAGTTCAAATCGTTGATGCTGCAACCATATCATACAACTGTTGATATTGTTCAGCAATTTTTTTTACATCATACTGTTGTACCAGGAGCAAACCCTTTTCCCGCAGCTGATTAACCCGCTGAGGATCATTGATCAATGTGAGTACAGCATTTCTGATAGAAATGATTGAAAAGGGATCTACAAGAATTGCCGCTCCTTGCGCAATATCAGACATTGGAGGAATGTCACTGGTAATCACCGTCAGACCATGCTGGAATGCTTCAATTATAGGTAACCCAAAACCTTCATATGTTGAGGGAAAAACCAAACAATCAGCTTTTGTATACTCTGATTGCATCTCATAATCACTTAATTCATGATCACAGCTGTAAACAATACCAAATTTATGCAATAGCTCAACTTCCGGCAACTTCAAAAAACCTATAATTCTAAGGTGAATGTTTAACCCATGCAAGGCCGGAATAAGATTCTGTAAATTTTTATTTGACGTAGATCCTATAAAAAGCAATACAGGTAAACTGGAAATAGCTTTCAAGTTAACCTGGGTACCTAATTGCTTAACCGGATTGGGTATCACTAATATTTTTGAAGGATCGCATTTCACGTATGATAAAATCTCATGTTTTGTCTTTTCTGAAACAGTAGTAATGAATTTACAGCGCTTTACAGGCAAGTCTAACAAGAACCAACGCAACAGGACTTTTTTCCAACCACTGTACGTTTTAAGAAATACCAAATCATGAATTGTAAGAATGGTTTTATGCTTTGGCAATGCTAAAATAGCATAATGATCATGACCTGTAATGTGAAAAACACCTTCCCTGAATCTTTTTAGGTAGATTAAATTATATAAAACAAATAAACCCCTCGCGCCTGGAAATGGCAAACAGAAATGATTAATGTGATAACCTTTAATTTCAGGCATTATCAACTTAATCACTTTTTCAATACTGTAAAAGCCCCTAATTGGATGCCGAAATATATAAGTAAGCTTGATAACTTAGTTTTACTTCTTTAAGAGGAAATTATCGAGGTGTTTTATCAGGTATTTATTTAAAAACCAAAATCCTATAAAATATGTAATTGACCATCCTAAAAACTTAGTTGTTGGAACAGGAAAGCTCCATGCAAACTGAAAAATAGGAGCTGAATAACACATCCCCCAGATTATATTATATCCGTTGACAATAAAATACCTGTATAACCAGCCAATCCAGAAACCAAAAAGCAATATCGGAATAAACATGTATACCCTTCCGAAATCCACATAAGACTCTGCAACAGTTCCAAGTGAAAA
>JBDLUZ010000004.1:0-24896 GCA_039805045.1 Bacteroidota bacterium
ACGGAGTACGCTCCTGTAATTGAGCAACGGCTCTCCCATACCCATGAACACGATGTTGGTCAGCTTTTTTTCATGAATTTTCTGTGCCTGTTGATTGATCAAGACAACCTCATCATAGATTTCATCAAAAGTCAGGTTACGTTGTCTTTCAAGAAAGCCTGTAGCACAAAATTTACAACTCAAGCTGCATCCGATCTGTGACGAAACACATGCAGTGAGCCTTTCTTCTGTTGGAATTAGTACACCCTCTATTTTATGACCGTCGTGGGTTTTGAACCGTGACTTGACAGTTCCATCTTCACTGTACTGGGTGGTATTAACACTCAAGGAGGGGAAACTGAATTTTTCTTCCAGCTTCGTCCTGAGTTCTTTGGAGAGGTTGGACATTGACTGAAAATCAAAGGCATGCTTTTGCCATAACCATTCCCATATTTGCTGAAGTCTAAACTTCTTCTCTCCTATTGACTCTAGATATTCACCGATTTCCTGTTTGGTAAAACTGCGGATATTCGGTTTACTTAACGTTGACATAATGTAAAGATAGTGAATAGTGTTTAGTGTATAGCAAATTGCGGTTTTCGTTGTGGTTGTGGGTTTGGGTTGTGGGTTGTCGGTTGTCGGTTCTGGGTTCTGGGTTGTTGGATGTAACTTGTCACTAGTCACTTTTCCCTCATCCCTCATCCCTCATCCCTCTTCCCTCGTCACTTGTCCCTCGTCCCTTTTCCCCAACCTTCGGTTGGCAAGCTCATCCCTTCCCTCTGGCGAGCTTCCCTTTCCCAAACCTGTTTTTGACACCATCAATGGCGGCATAAAGATTTGCTTTTTTAACCCTGTTCTCAAAAATATCCGTTTGAACAGAGGCAGCAGTGAGGTCGCTGAAACGAACCCCTATCAGCCTCACCTGCTGTTTGCCATCATAAAGCTGACGGAACAGATCTCTAACTATCCTGATGATCTCATCATCATAAGAAGTTGATTTGATAGCAACCTGTTTCGTATGGGTTGAGAAATCAGGATACCGGATTTTTACAGCAACACATCGGGTCATTTTCTGCTCTTCACGCAACTCAAAACCCAGCTTTTCTGTCATACGCAGTAGTTCTGCCTGGAGGTAATCCTGATCGGCTGTATTTTCAAAAAAAGTATGTTCCGTTGAAATGGACTTTGACTCATGTGTGGTATGGATGGTACCTGCATATGCTCCTGTAGCCTTCTGTGCAAGTATTTCCCCGTATTTTCCGAAGTATTTTTCAAGCAGCTGAACCGGGAATGCAGCAAGGTCACTGATTTTGATGATTCCCAATGCATTCAGGTTTTTCAACATATGCTCTCCTACACCAGGAATCTCACCAACCGGGAGCGGTCCCAAAAACTCCTGTTCGCACCCAGGCAGAACCTGCAGGTACCCGTTAGGTTTGGCTGCATTGGTAGCCATTTTTGCCACCATTTTTCCGGAAGCCAGTCCAAATGAAATCGGTAATCCCGTTGTTTCCATGATTTCCTGCCTCAAGTTGATCGTCCATTGCAGTGGCTCAAAAAAACGATCCATCCCAGTGAGGTCAATGTAAAATTCATCAATTGAGGCTTTCTCAAAAACTGGTGCCTTCGCTGCTATGATATCAGTTACCCACTGCGAATATTTACTGTACTGTCCGCGTGTTCCTTTCATAACAATGGCATGCGGACAAAGTGCTGTTGCCCTTGCCATTGGCATGGCAGAGCGGACACCAAATTTACGGGCTTCGTAACTGCATGTGCTGACCACTCCCCGCTCCCGGGACCCACCCAGTATCAGGGCTTTTCCAACCAGGGAAGGATCCAGTATTCTTTCAACTGATACGAAGAAAGCATCCAGGTCAAAATGTGCAATATGGGTTTGTTGCGGTTTCACGGGAGGGAACTATCCCTCAATTTAAATAAATATCCAACAGTCCGTCTGGTAAAATCAGAAAAATCTTTTCTTTCCTGTGATCAATACCCTCAAGGGTGCTCTCGTTTACCGGAATCAGTACTTCCTTACCGTCTATTTCCAACCTGAGGAGAATCTGAAGCGGCTGTTCTATTACCTCCAATACTTTCCCCAAAGCCTTTTTCTTGTCAAATACAGTAAATCCTAGCAATGAAATTGGTGCAGAAGCTGATGCTGCCTTTTTGACATCGGTTTCCCGTAGCCAGACTTTCTTTTTGATAAACCTCTTTGCTTTTTCAGGTGAGTCAACACCTTCAAAGGCAACAAGCCATTCCTTATCCGACTTACGTCTTATTCCAGATACAAAATAAGGTAAAAACTTACCCTCCAGCTCTTCAATAAAAAGAGCTGTGATACCGTCCAGGCTTGATTCTTCACCCAGGTGATGCTCAAGTACCAGCTCTCCTTTTATCCCAAAAGTTGCTGCCAGCTTTCCAATACTGAGAAAATTATCCATAGTACAAAAAAAGCCCCGTTAAAAACGAGGCTTTATAAAATGTTGCAATTGTTTTATTCTGCGGAACCTTGCTGATCTTCAGTAGGGGCAGCATTTTGCGGACGCCTCATCGGGGTGCCACGACGCCTGTCGCGACGCTCACGTGCTGCTGCTTCCTGACGTGCCCTGAATTTTGCTTCCTGCTCTTGGTGCCATACTTCGAACTTGGCCATTGCAGTGGCATCATCAAACAAACCGAGCGTTACACCACGAAGCAGATGCTTGAGGTAAAGTACACCTTTGGTTGAAAGTATTTTACGAACAGTGTCCGTTGGTTGGGCACCATTGTTAAGCCATTCAAGGGACTTTTGACGATCGATTAATACAGTAGCAGGATGTGTCAGGGGATTGTAAGTACCAATTTTCTGGATGAACTTACCATCACGTGGTGCGCGGGCATCAGCTACTACAATGAAATAAAATGGACGCTTCTTGCTTCCATGACGTTGAAGTCGGATTTTGACAGCCATAAAAAATTAAAATTTTTAGTGGGTGGTTAGAAAATAATTTTTACTATAACGGACTGCAAAGGTAAATATTATCGGGAATATAAACAAATGATTTAGCGCCTGCCACCCATTCGTGGCATTGCAGGCATGTTAGCCATACCTTTCATCATTTGCTTCATTTGTTCAAATTGTTTAAAAAACTGATTCACTTCATTCATATCCCTGCCGCAACCTGAAGCGATGCGCTTTTTGCGAGACATGTCTATGACATCCGGATTGGCCCTTTCGAAGGGGGTCATTGAGCTTATGATGGATTCTACACCCTTGAAAGCATCATCACTGATATCGATATCTTTCATGGCTTTCCCCATTCCCGGAATCATGCCCATCAGGTCTTTCAGGTTACCCATTTTCTTGATTTGCTGAAGCTGATCGTGAAAGTCTTGGAAATCAAACTGATTTTTCCTGATCTTTTTTTCCAGCTTTTTTGCCTGTTCTTCGTCAAACTGAGCCTGGGCACGCTCTACAAGTGAGGTAATGTCTCCCATTCCCAGGATACGCTGAGCCATCCTTTCTGGATAGAATACATCCAGGGCTTCCATCTTTTCGCCGTTGCTGACAAACTTAATGGGTTTTTGAACAGTATATTTGATGGAAAGAGCAGCACCACCTCTGGTATCACCATCCAGTTTGGTAAGCACAACACCAGTGAAATCAAGGCGCTCATTGAATGAACGAGCTGTATTCACCGCGTCCTGTCCGGTCATGGAATCCACAACAAAAAGGATTTCCTGAGGTTTGAGTGCTGTCTTCAACCCTGCCACCTCATTCATGAGTACTTCATCAATGGCCAAACGGCCTGCAGTATCTACAATAAGTACATTTTTATTGGTGGCTTTGGCCTGCTTGAGTGCATTTTCAGCAATCTGGCGGGGATCTTTGTTATCCGGCTCAGCATAAACATCCACCCCTATTTGTGCTCCAAGTACTTTGAGCTGGTCAATTGCTGCTGGTCTGTATACGTCGCCTGCTACCAAAAGAGGCGATTTCCCTTTAGACTTGAGGTAGTTTGCCAGCTTACCGCTGAAAGTCGTTTTACCTGAACCCTGGAGACCCGCTATCAAAATAACTGCAGGATTGCCAGTAGCGTTAAGTTCACTGGCGGCTCCACCCATGAGTGCGGTGAGTTCATCCTGAACAATTTTAACCATTTGCTGGCCCGGACTAACTGCTGTCAATACTTTTTGTCCAACAGCTTTATCACGCACCTTATCTGTAAACTCCTTGGCTATTTTGAAGTTAACGTCGGCATCCAGCAATGCCTTGCGGATGTCCTTTACGGTATTCGCAATGTTCAGGTCTGTAATTCTTCCTTCGCCTTTGATTTGCTTAAAGGCTGATGCTATCCGCTCACTGAGGTTTTCAAACATAAAAAAAAACTTTGCTTGGGGAAGCAAAGTTAGTGATTAATTTAACTAAAGGAAGGTTCGCAGCCGCATTGAATTGGTGTGCAGCCTCAGTGTCTCCAAAGCTTTGTCTCGGATTTGCCTTACACGCTCCCTGGTCAGGTTAAATTCGGCACCGATATCTTCCATGCCCATGGGTGTATCCCTTCCGATGCCATACAGATACCGCAACACTTTTTGCTGCTTTTCGGGCAAACTATTCAGTGCAAGTTCAATTTCATAAAGCATGGATTCTTTATTGCTCTCTTTGTCTGTGGGTTCTGCATTTTTGTTTTCCATGATGTCAATCATGCTACCATCACCATCTTCATCCATGGGAGAATCAATACTCACATGCCTGTTAGACAAACTCATTGTAGCTGAAACATCGTCTAGTTCAATATTGAGAAATGCTGACAATTCTTCTGCAGTTGGATCACGCTCAAACTCCTGCTCCAATTGCTGAGTTGCTTGCGCAACCTTATTCCGAATACCAACTTTATTCATGGGAACTTTAACTATCCTGGACTGCTCTGCGAGGGCCTGGATAATGCTTTGCCTTATCCACCATACTGCATAAGAGATAAATCTGAAACCCTTTGTTTCATCAAACCTACCGGCTGCCCGGATTAGTCCCATATTACCCTCATTGATAAGATCAGAAAGCGACATGCCCTGATGCTGGTATTGTTTGGCTACAGATACTACAAACCTGAGATTGGCTTTGGTAAGACGTTCCAGTGCATGCTGATCCCCTTTTCTAATTAATTTGGCAAGTTCAGCTTCTTGCTCTGCTGTTACCATTTCAACTTTGCTGATTTCTTGTAGATATCTCTCAAGACTTGGAGATTCACGCAGGGTAATAGATCTTCCGATACGGAGTTGACGCATGCTCATGTGGGTAAGGATTTAAAATTTCAGTTTTCAGGAAAGGTTACCTCTAAAACGGAGCTTTTGCGAAAATATTGTTAAATAGCTGCGGTAATGTAAAAAAGGAACTGGGAATACCCTTGTAACTAATTGATTATCAACGCCGTGAAAATAACCAAGTTTTTTGGGGAAAATACCGCCAAAAAAGTTGGAAATAAACACCAAATTATATTTTTTCGGTAATGATATTTTTCTATCATTGCAGGGTGCACAGCATAATTTGAAAGATCCTGTGATAAAATTTTAGATATGAGTAAACAATTGTTTTCTATAGAGTATCCAGTAAGGTGTTCACCTAATATCCTTTTTGAATTCCTGTCAACACCCGCAGGCTTGCAAGAATGGTTTGCAGACAGGGTTGATGAAAGAGACTCGGTATTCAGCTTTTCCTGGAATGGTTCTACCGAAAAAGCAGAGGTAATTGAAATTGAAGAAGATAAATTCATCCGCTTTCACTGGCTTCATGCCCCTGAGCATGAATATTTTGAGCTTGCCATTGAGAAATCAGAGGTAAGCAGTCAGACTATCCTCGTCATCAAGGACTTTGCTGAAAAAAAGGAAATAGCTGATCAAACACGTTTATGGGGCGTTCAGGTTCATGATCTGTTCCACAGGCTGGGCAATTAAAGATGTTGAAAAAACTCGACAAACTCATTCTAAAGGCTTTTATCGGTCCTTTTATTGCGACCTTCTTCATCACACTTTTTGTGCTGGTGATGCAGTTTTTTTGGAAATACATAGATGATCTGGTTGGGAAGGGACTTGAATTTACCAGTATTCTGGAGCTGACAGCCTACGTCTCCATCACAGTAATCCCTTATGCTTTACCGATATCAATCCTCTTGTCATCAATCATGACATTTGGCAACCTGGGTGAAAGCTTTGAATTGGTTGCCATAAAATCAGCCGGTATTCCCCTGCTCAGGTTCATGCGCCCCCTGTTGGGTGCAGCCTTTGTGATCAGCATCGGGGCATTCCTCATTGCAAATTATTTTATTCCCATAGCCAACCTGAAATATACCACGATGATTTATGACATCAGGGTGGCTAAACCTGCTTTTGACATCAAGGAAGGAATATTTTACGACAAGATTCCGGGGTACGCAATCAAGGTTGGTAAAAAAGCAAAAAACGGAAACGACATCAGCAACATCGTTATTTACGAAAATCAATATTCCCTGCAAGACAACCTGATTACTGCCGAAAAGGGCACCATGAAAATCAGTGACGATAAGAAATTTCTCGAATTTGACCTGGTAAACGGGTGGCGCTATCAGGAAAAAGGTCCGTATAATACCGTTGAAACCGATTATTACAGACTCGGCTTCAAAACCTATAAAAAAGTATTTGACCTCAGCAGTTTCAGCGTGCTAAAAACGCCAGACAGCATGTTCAAAGGGAGTTATGAAATGCTGAATGTGCGTCAGCTGGCCAAATCAAGCGACTCCGTTAAAAAAGAAATCAGCAAAATCAAAACAGACAGGATGAAAAGGGAAGTAACCCCCTATTTCCTGTTTGGCAAAAACTTTGAGAAAGGCTGGAAAGCCAACACTTACAAACTCGGTAAAGGGAAGAAGACATATGGCGACCTGATCCCTGACTCTGCATTGAATATCACGTATTCGAAAGGTGCAGATAAAATGAACCTGATCAAAAACTCTCTTGAGATCATCAGCTCTGAATACAAACAAGTCAGCTTTCAAGACAAACTTTTCAACATCAACTGGCATAAGAAATTTGCCCTGTCCTTTGCCTGTATGGTGCTTTTCATCATTGGGGCTCCGTTAGGGTCAATCATCAGAAAAGGCGGACTAGGTATGCCATTGGTTATTGCAGTGGTGTTCTTTCTGATCTTCCACCTCCTGAATATGTTTGGCGAAAAATTTGCCAAACAGGAAATACTCTCTCCCTTCTGGGGAATTTGGATGCCTAGTGCAGTGCTGCTTCCGATCGGGATATTCCTGGTTTACAAGGCCATGAATGACTCCCAGCTATTTAACAATGAGTCTTACTACAACTTCTTCAGGAAATTCAAAAGGAAGTCCAAAGCAGATTAAATCACTATTTAAATAAACCAACCATGGAGATCAATCAATCCCGCAGAAAGTTCATCGGTAAAGGACTGAAAGGCTCACTTGCGCTAGGACTGGCATCACAACTTCCAGGGGAACTGATGGCTTTCAATAGCAATTATCAGTCGGGTTTTACGCAAGCACCGCTACCCTACAGTTTCAACGCGTTGGAGCCATACATTGATGCATTGACGATGGAAATCCATTATACAAGGCATGCTGCGGCATACGCCAAAGCACTCAATGAAGCAGCCGTTGCTGAATTCAAGGGAGAGACACTCAGTCTCGAAGCTGCTTTGAGCAAAACATCTACATTCTCAACCAAATTCCGCAACAATGGCGGTGGACATTATAACCACGAATTTTTCTGGCAAAGCATGCAGGCTCCCGGAATAGCCTTGCATGAAGGTTCACTCAAACAAGCCCTGATTAGCACTTTCGGAAGCTTTGAAAACTTCAAAACAAAATTGAGCGAAGCAGCCATGACAAGATTTGGTAGCGGATGGGCCTGGCTTTATGTTGACAACCAGCAAAAACTTCAAATAGGTTCCACTCCCAACCAGGATAACCCACTGATGGATATTTCTACAATTAAAGGAACACCGCTGCTTGCACTGGATGTTTGGGAACATGCCTATTACCTGAAATACCAGAACAAAAGGGCTGAATATGTTGGTAATTGGTTTAACCTAATCAACTGGAAGGTTGTTGAGAAAAGATTTACGGCGATCAGCTGATCTAGCGGTACCCCTAAAATAGGTTCAGCCTCTGTAAAAACCTTCCGTACATAAGACGGTCGGATTCACAAAGGCTGAAATATGACACGCAATCGTTCATCAAATATAGGTATGCTTTTGAAACAGAAAAATTTTTTTGTTAAATTTTTGAAAAAACTAATGTGTAATTAAAACGCAAACTATTCATGAAAACATACATATCCAACAACCAAGACAGATTCCTGGAAGAATTGCTTGCATTGCTGCGCATACCTTCCATAAGCGCAAACAGTGACCATAAGCAAGACATGCAAACCTGCGCTGAAGCAGTAAAAGATTCACTACTTGCATCAGGAGCCGATACAGCTGTGATCTATGAAACACCAGGTCACCCCATCGTTTATGGTGAGAAGATAACCGATCCATCCTGGCCAACAGTGCTTGTATACGGCCATTACGATGTGCAGCCTGCAGATCCGCTAGAACTATGGCACAGCGCTCCGTTTGAGCCAAGCATAAGAGACGGCAAGATATTCGCGCGTGGCGCATGCGACGACAAAGGGCAGTTCTATATGCATGTCAAAGCCCTTGAAGTGATGGTAAAAAACAACCTCCTCAAAACCAATATCAAATTCTGCATTGAAGGAGAAGAGGAAATAGGCTCTCCCAATCTGGCAAAATTTGTTGAGTCTAACAAAGAACTGCTAAAATGTGATGTAATTCTTATCAGCGATACAGCCATGATCAGTATGGATACGCCATCCATTGATACAGGCGTGCGCGGACTGAGTTATATTGAAGTGGAAGTTACTGGTCCGAACCGCGACCTGCATTCCGGCGTTTACGGTGGCGCAGTAGCAAACCCTGCAACAGTGCTTGCAAAAATGATTGCTTCCTGCCATGATGAGCATAACCACATCACAATACCGGGCTTTTATGATGATGTACTGGAGGCCAGCAGTGCGGAAAGAGCACTGCTGGGGAATGCCCCGTTTGATGAAAAAGCATACACCGAAGACTTGGGCATTCAGGCTGTTTATGGTGAAAAAGGTTATTCCACCAACGAAAGAACAGGAATCCGACCCACCCTGGAAGTTAACGGCATCTGGGGAGGCTACACAGGAGAAGGATCAAAAACAGTATTACCCTCCAAGGCAACCGCCAAAATTTCTGCCAGACTGGTTCCTAATCAGTCGTCTGCAAAAATAACTGCAATACTCCTGGATTATTTCAAATCAATAGCACCAGCGGGTGTTACCGTAAAAGCAACTGAACACCATGGCGGAGAGCCTTACCTCACACCCATAGATTCAAAAGCCTACCAGGCCGCAGCCAAAGCGATTGAAAAATCATTTGGTAAAATACCCGTACCTGTAAGAGGTGGGGGCAGCATACCGATCTGTTCCCTTTTTGAAAAGGAACTCGGCGTGAAAATTGTTTTCATGGGATTTGGCTTGGATAGCGACAACCTGCATTCACCCAATGAAAAATATGATCTCGTCAATTTCTACAAAGGGATTGAAACAATACCCTACTTCCACGAGTTTTTTGCGGAAGGGGGGAGTGACAGGTGACTAGTGACGAGTGACTAGTGACAAGTGACGGGGGAAATTACCTCCCGCCCGGGGGACAATATTGTTTCAAGTAGTTGGTGTACAAAGACATCAGGTGCTTGGTGGTTCCCTCCCCTTCACTGATGCTGTGACTCCTGTTAGGGTATGCCATGAACTGAAATTGTTTGTTGTGTTTAATCAATTCATTCAGCAGCATATCAGCATTCTGGTAATGCACGTTGTCGTCTCCTGTTCCATGGATGTAAAGCAGGTTACCACGCAGGTTTTTGGCATGTGTAATGGGTGATCCTTTGATAAAATCTTCCCGGTTTTCCTGAGGCAACCCCATGTACCGTTCCTGGTAAATGTTGTCATAAGTCAGCTGGTTGGCAACAGCTGCAATGGAGATTCCGGTCTTGTAAATTTCAGGATACCTGAAAAGCAGATTCAGCGTAGCTGAACCGCCACCACTCCATCCCCATACAGCAACCCTGGAGGTGTCAATATATCCAAGTTTAAACAACTCTTTGGCTGCGCTTGCCTGGTCATCGATGTTTACCAGTCCGATTTTACGGTATATCGACTTCCGCCATTCCCTTCCCTTGGGCACAGGGGTGCCCCTGTTGTCTATGGTAACATAAATGTATCCATCCTTTCTCATATCACCGGCATACAGCCTGTTGCGGCCAACACCATACCGATCAACCACATTGGCACCTGCAGGTTCTGAATAAACAAAAAATACAAGCGGATATTTTTTAGTGGAATCAAAGTTTTCAGGCTTTACCATCCAGCCATCCATCTCAACCCCTGCCGGTGTAGTAACAGTAAAGAATTCAAGTGGCGATATCCTGGATGCCGCTTCGGCAATGGATTCAGCAACCCTGCTTGAACCTGCAGCATCCTTGTGTGTACTCAAAAATATTGATTCCGTGATAAAGGGCACCTTGTGGTTGGAGAAGCTGTGAATGGCAAGATCTGCGTTTGGAGAAATGGTATAAACGTGCGTGCCGGGTTGTTCCAATGGAGTCACTCGTTCCGGACCGCCCTCACCGTTTAACCTGGAGCGATACAAATACTTTTGGGTTGCATTGTCTGGCGAAGCATAAAAATAAACAAACCCCTCAGCTTCCCTGACTGCTGCAATTTCAATGACATCAAAATTCCCCCTGGTCACCAAAACTTCTTCCTTGCCATTGCGGGAAACATTATACAGGTGACGCCACCCATCTTTTTCAGACATCCATAAAAACGACTTCCCATTATTGAGCCAGTCCCATCCCCCATAGCTGTAATCATCATCCACCGATGGCAGGATATCAATCCACGCATCATCAACCTCTTTGTATGCAGCCAGACTGACACCGGTGGTGGCGTTTGCCAGGTACAGAACACTCTGGTTTTGTTTACGGTTAAGTTGCTGCACGATCAATTCAGCGTTACCAGCCCATTCCATACGTGGCAGATAATGTTGACGGGCATCACCTGGGATTGACATCCATTTAACCTGTGCAGTTGAGAGGTCCACAACACCGATCCTAACAGCAGACGGAGACTCGCCCACTTTGGGATACTCTACGGGAACCGGCTTTGAATAAACACCAGCCAGGTTATCCATCATCATGAAATCCTTTGTTCCTTCGGCATCAACCTGCCAGAATGCAATTTTTTTGCCATCAGGGCTCCACCTGAAACCATCCCGGCAGGCAAATTCTTCCTCATATACCCAGTCGAATGTGCCATTGATCAGTCTCCTGTTGCCATTTGTAGTCAACGCCTTGCGCTTGCCCGATGCAATCTCTTCTACATAAACATTGTATTGAGACACATAAGCCACCCGCTTCCCATCAGGAGAAATTTTAGCAAACATGAGAGATTGCGCAGGCAACCCCTTGCCTAGCTGAGACCACTTTTTAGAACCCTTGTCAAAAATCCAGTAATCCCCTTTCGTATTGTAACGCCACACCCGTGCAGTATTATTGAAAACAAGCAACTGTGCAGAAAAAGGATGCCAGAGGAAATCATCCATGTTTTTAAATACGTCTGTCTGACCAAAATCTTTTTCAGAAATAATGACAGCCCTGTCTTTTCCTGTTTCAGCAGACTCTTCTACCAACGCATTTTTCTTTAGTCTGATCAATGCGCGTCCGTCTTCAGTCCACTGCAGTTTTGATTGTGCAACAATTTCCGTTACAGCAGAAATGATAAAACAAAAAACCATCAAACAGGATATACTCTTTTTCATATGAATGACTTGAAAGTTCAAATTAAGAAACTTCGTTTATAGTCAAATGGCTAATTTTGTAATTGACCCAGTAATTTGATGAATGGAAAAGGAAAAACTCAGGCTTGATAAATACCTATGGGCTATCCGGTTATTCAAAACCCGCACGCTTGCCTCAACGGCATGCGAAAAAGGGAGGGTTAAATTGAACGGAGAATCGCTGAAAGCATCCAGGGTTGTGCGGATTGAGGACATATATGAAGTGAAAACGGACGACAAAAGGTGGGTCATCAAAGTAACCGGACTTTTAACCGCCAGGGTTCAGTATTCAGAAGCCGTTAAACACTACGAAGACCTCACCCCTCCTGAAGAGAAAGAAAGGGTAGCTTATCAGGCATCAAGTTTTCATTCGGGAAAAAGATTGTCGAAAATCGGAAGGCCAACCAAAAAAGAAAGAAGGGACCTCGGGGACTTCATGGGAGAATAAAAATTAAGCATGAATATTCACATCATCAGTGTTGTACCTGAACTGCTGGAAAGTCCGTTTGCTCATTCCATCATGAAACGCGCTGCTGAAAAGGGGCTGCTTCATGTCACCGTACACCATCTCCGGAAATGGGCTGTAAATGAATACGGGATGGTTGATGATTATCAGTTTGGAGGTGGAGCAGGCATGGTGATGATGTGCGAACCACTTGTCAACGCGATTGAAGAGCTCAACAGGGATTTTCATTTTGATGAGATCATCTACCTCACGCCGGATGGTGAAACCTTCAACCAGCAAATAGCCAACTCACTATCGCTCAAAAGCAGTCTGCTGTTCATTTGCGGACATTATAAAGGCATTGACCAACGCGTCAGGGATCATTTCATCACCCGCGAGATTTCAATCGGTGATTTTGTGATGAGTGGCGGGGAACTGGGAGCTGCTGTTATTGTGGATGCAGTAGGACGATTAATCCCAGGTGTACTCAATGATGAAACCTCAGCTTTGTTTGATTCCTTTCAGGACAATCTGCTTGCACCACCGGTGTATACCAGGCCCGAAGAATTCCGTGGCTGGAAGGTGCCTGAAGTGCTCATGAGCGGCAATCACCGCAAAATTGAAGAATGGCGGTTTGAACAGGCTGTAACAAGAACAACTGAGCGGAGACCTGATTTACTGAGGGATTAACTTTTGCCTTACCTGAAGGAGTCCGCGTACAAACTGCGGATCCAAGTTGTTGTTATAGTTGAATTTTCTTTTTGCAGACAGCTTTTCCCAAATCTGCCACCAATGCCATGCCCCCAACCAATAAACCGGGGTAAACAAAAAAGGTATAGTCCAGATTAATCCACCACCCAAACCTGCAAAAATGCTGATCAATATCCACCATATTAGTCCTGCAAATCCAAGCACCCCACTGTGTACACTCGTAAAAAAATCAATACGGGTGACTGTTTTAGCTGCAATACGCTGGGAGGCCCACAACGGCAATACACCACTGATGACTCCTGCTGCAAAAACCGGAAATAAAACGATCAATTTTATGCTTTCATGCAATGACAATTGCGGTTGAGACAAGGCGAGGTCGTTAAGCGGATATTTCATCAGCCGGAAACGGTAGTTGGCTAACAAATCCTGTTGCTCCTTGTAAGCGATTTCATCCATTGAACCGATTGCCTCACAGATCAGCCTGGCCTCGTTGAAGAAATTCCCCGGCTCAAAGCCTGGAAGGTGATACAACATATTCATCAGAAATTCTGCATGGGCTGTGTGTTCACTATCCGCAACATGAATGACATTTCTAACAAACAGCTGCTGCATGGCAGCATTAAGCTGGTTAATGGCTTGCGCTGGAAATGCCTGATAAATTTCCCGGAAAGATGACATTGTCATGTTTTCACCCACACGAATAAACAGATGTGCTCCCCGGCTGTGGCTGGAATAATTGATGGCAACTGTCTGAATATAAAGCTCCCCGGCAAATCCATCATCAAAGGCTGTCTGCAATGCTACACGTGCAGCCCCCTTTTTAAATGTTTCCAGCTGTTTGGATTGCCTGCTGAATCCTTCCGGAAAAATCAGGAGTAATTTTCCCTGCGATAATAATTTCCTTCCACGTTCAAAGGTTCTTTTGTTGCGCTCAAGGTTACCGGTACCGTGTTCCCTGCTATAGATCGGGATCATGTGGAGGATGGTAAGAATCCTGTAGGCCAGGGGGTGGCTGAAAATATCACCTCGGACATAGAAATAAAGTGACCTTCGCAGGAATACAGCTAGTACCATGGCATCCAAAAAGGATGCCGGATGATTGGCAATGAGTATGGAAGGATTACCTTTTTGCAGTTTATCCAACCCAACAACATCAATCCTCCTGAAGAAAATTTTAAAAGTCAGCCACATCAGGGCACGCCCAAACCGATAAAACATTTGCCAAATTACGAAAAAATAAAAACCCCACTCATCACTAGCCCTTTCCACTTGCATGAATTTGCTTTAGAATTGGCATTAATTTGCGATTTTTGTAATCTTAACGCTTTAAATGCAACCCAACAGACTTCTGATAATCTTAGCTGTTTTTTTTCTTTCCATAGAGCTTAATGCCCAAAATGGCATGCAGTTTCAGGAACAATTTCAAGTTCAGATCAGCAAAACACCTGATATCATTAAAATTGATGGCATACTTGATGAAGCAGCCTGGCAAAATGCCGGTATTGCCAAAGACTTTTTCATGAAGTGGCCCAATGATGAAGGAAGACCAAAAAGGCAGACAGAAGTCAGATTTACGCATGATGAACAATTCATCTATATCGGGATCAAGGCAATGGATACCAATTTCTACATTGCTCAAACCCTGAAAAGAGACCAGGGATTGTATGAAAGTGATGCCGTTTCCATTGCTATTGATCCTGTTAACCAGCGCACCAACGGATTTGTTTTCTCGATAACCCCATACAATGTGCAAACTGAAGATCTGGTTACCGTTGGGCAATCAGACGAACAGATGAGCTTCAGCTGGGATAACAAGTGGTTTTCTGCTACCAGTCGGCATGAAACCTACTGGATTGCCGAGATAGCCATTCCATTCAGCACGTTGAGGTTCAAAGAAGGTAACAAAAAGTGGGGATTGAATATCCTGCGCGCTGACCTCAAAAACAATGAATATTCCAGCTGGACAGACATGCCACTGAATTTCAGCTTTTTTGACTTCGGATATTCCGGTGCCATCATCTGGGATAAGGCGCCAATTTCACCAGGAACAAATATTTCATTGATTCCCTATACAACAGGATCAATAGCATCAGACAAAGAAGCGCAGCTTCCTGCAAAAGGTAAAATAAATGGCGGCTTCGATGCCAAAATTGCCCTCACCCCCTCACTCAACCTTGACCTGACAGTCAACCCCGATTTTTCACAGGTTGAAGTTGACAGGCAGGTAACCAACCTTACCCGTTTTGATATATTTTTCCCGGAACGCAGGACATTCTTCCTTGAAAACGACGACCTCTTTTCAAGTTATGGCATTCCACCAATCAGACCTTTTTATTCCAGAACAATCGGACTCGATGCCGATGCCAATAAAGTTCCCATCCTTGCAGGTGCCCGTATCAGCGGAAACATAGCACCCAAAACAAGAATTGGCTTCATGAGTATGCAAACAGGTTCTACAGCAGGTTCTGTTTCCCAAAACTATACAGCAGTCACTTTCAACCAGCAGGTTCAGGCAAGGTCAGTTGTAAAAGGATACTTTTTGAACAGGCAAGGGTTTGAGGATGAAAACCACAAATTCAGAAATGCCCAGGATGCTTACGGCAGAAATGCCGGTGTAGAATATGGATTTATTGACAAATCTGGCAGGTGGAACGCTTGGGCGGGACATCATCAATCTTATAAACCCACGATTGCCAATCCACAACACTACACCAACGCCGGAGGCGGTTACCTGAGTAAAAAATTCAACCTCATTGTTGACGCAGGCAAAATTACAGATAACTATTATGCAGATATGGGATTCGTAAACCGGATCAATAACTATGATGCCCTGCTTGATACCTCAATCAGAAAAGGGTTTAACCAGATTTACAATGAAATCAGCTACACCTTCTTCCCCAAAAAAGGCCCTTTAAACCAACTGATGTTGCGGTTGGAAAATTTCATGATTTACAACCTGGAGGGTGGCTTAAACGAAAGAAACCATGATTTCGAGGTGCGTCTTTTTTTTAAGAACACTTCGAATATGATTTTTCACAGGCATGAGAATGTAAATAACCTCCTGTTCAACACAGCGTTTACTGAAGCTATGCCCTTACCTCCAGGCAGGTACCAAGCTCCTTCCTATGGACTCACCTACAATACAGACAGCAGAAAAAAACTTTACTTCAGAACTGATTTCGAGGCGGGGGATTTCTTCAATGGTAAAATTCTGCGCTATGAGTTTAGTGCAACATACAGGGTGCAGCCCTGGGGTAATTTCAGCATGAGCCTACAGCAGGCAAGATTGAATTTTCCTTCCCCTTATGGAAAGAGCAACCTCTTCCTCATTGCACCAAGGATTGAAATTAACTTTACGAATAACCTGTTCTGGACAACTTTTATGCAGTATAATAACCAGCGCAATAATTTCAACATCAACAGCAGACTGCAATGGCGTTACAAACCCATGAGTGATTTGTTCCTTGTTTACAGCGACAATTATTTTACAGACCCCTTCATGAAAAACAAGAACAGGGCACTGGTATTCAAGTTGAATTACTGGTTGAATTTATAACAGCTTTTCATTAACTTCATCCTTACACAAAACAACGAACATGCCAACAAACAGAAGATCCTTTCTGCGCAACGTTGCGCTGGGTTCAGGAGCCATTGCAAGTGCCCTACCCAACAATTCATACGCCCATGTCATGCAAAACGCTCAGGCACCATTCAACATGTGCGGGTTTGCTGCCCCTAAGTTGAGCACAGTAAGAATCGGCCTGGTTGGAACCGGTAGCCGAGGTACAGGAGCGATTGACAGACTTAGCTATATTGATGGTGTTCAGATTACAGCGCTGTGCGACAAATACCCAAAAAACCTTGAGAAGTCACAGGCCATACTGAACAAAAAAGGCCTCCCTGCGCCAAAAACATATACCGGCGAAGAAGGCTGGAAAGCCTTGTGTGAGTCGAATGACGTTGACCTGGTCTATGTAACCACGCCCTGGCATCTGCACACCCCGATCTCTGTATATGCCATGAAACATGGCAAACATGCCGCATCTGAAGTTCCAGCTGCCAAAACAATAGACGAATGCTGGGAACTTGTTGAAACATCCGAAAAGACCAGGCAGCACATGATGATGCTTGAAAACTGCTGCTACGATTTCTTTGAATTGTTAACGCTTAATATGGCCAGGAATGGCATGTTTGGTGAAATTTTACATGCCGAAGGAGCTTATATTCATGACCTTGGTAAAGACTACCTGCTGAATAAAACAGGCTATTCAGATATGTGGAGATTGAAGGAAAATACAGGTCATCAGGGCAATCTGTACCCCACCCATGGATTGGGTCCGATTGCACAGTGCATGAATATCAACAGGGGAGACAAGTTTGATCACCTCGTGAGCATGAGCACCAATGATTTCACGCTCGCTCCTGCATTGAAAGAACTGGCAGCCAATGATGATTTTTTCAAACCCTATGCCGGCAAAACATACCGCGGCAATATGAATACAACCATCATAAAAACCGATTTGGGCAAAACCCTCATGGTTCAGCATGATGTATCATCCCCCAGACCTTATTCCAGAATACATCTTGTGAGTGGAACCAAGGGTGCAGCACAGAAATATCCTGGTCCGGAAAGAATTGCCCTCGGCCATTCCTGGATGAAACCAGAAGAGCTGAAAGGCATGTACGACAAATACACACCTCCCATCGTCAGACATATTGGCGATATCGCCAAAAATGTAGGCGGACATGGCGGAATGGATTTCATCATGGACTGGAGACTGATTGATTGCCTCCGCAATGGTTTGCCACTAGACCAAGATGTTTATGATGCGGCTTCATGGAGCAGTATCATGCCATTGAGTGAAGCTTCTGCCATCAACAGGTCAAAAACCATAGATGTGCCTGATTTCACGCGTGGTGCATGGAAACAAAATAAGCCCCATGACATGACCCTTAACGGAGGTGGTACAACTGGTGTAAGGGCCGTTTTAAAATAACATTTTACAAACAGGGTCTAATTTGCTTTCAAGACTTTCTGTTTGTAAACAAATAAAAAAGAGGTGCAAATAATACTTGCACCTCTTTTTTATTGAGAAAGTTGATTATTTCAGGACAACTACCGGCAATTCCTTTTCCCTAATCAGCTTATTGAAAGCTTTAACACCCTGATCAAGTACTGTTGCCAGTTTACCCAACTCACTGTCAACCTGAGCTGCCAGTTCAGCATAAACATCTTTTGCTTGCTTGCTTGGAGCCATATTGCCACTGCTGGCCATGTCATAAACTCCTCCAAGCTTGTCATCCAATCTGATTGGATAATTCAACACATCCTGTCCGCTCTTTGCCTTGGTCTGATGCAGTTTCTCTTCAACCGCGGTTAGGACCTTACCCAGGCTATCTGCCATGTTTTTAACTTCTTTCGGGCAAGACTTACCTTGTTTTGCAACAAAATCGCTCATCTGTGTTCTTGCCTGTCTGATATCTTTGATAGCCTTCATCGTTTCATTAAACTTACCCTGAACCTGCAGGAGGAATGCGAGTTGCGCGTCATAATCCGATTGAGAACATTTATAGTTGGGATCTGCAAGCAGTGTAAAAGGAACCTCTACAGAATCCTTGTCAACTCTCACTACTGCCATATAGTTTCCTGGAATAGCTGTAATACTTCCCGGAACACCATTCCAGAGTATCAAATCTTCAATCTTTTCAGCACCCGGGTATTGCATGTCCCACACAAACTGATTATTGCCCTGCACAAGTTTCAACGCAGCAGTTTTTGAATCTGTAGCAAACCTACTGATAAGCTTTTTATTGCTATCATAAACTGCAACAGAACCAGTACTTGAATCTGTAACATTACCTGCATAGAAATTGATTACGGCACCTTTAGCCGGATTCATGGCAACATTGGCCGGAGTGCCTGCCATCCTGCCCCACCTGCTGATAATGGGTGGAATTCTGTATCCAGGGTTCGATTTATAGGCAAACAATGATTTTGACTTGATGGCAGGATCCATTTGCTGCACTTGTGAAAGATCGTCTAATATCCACAATGCCCGTCCCTGCGTAGCCACAATGAGGTCGTTGTTCTTGAAAGTGAGGTCAGTAATGGGTACTACAGGGAGGTTCAACTGGAATGGCTGCCAGCTTGCGCCATCGTTGTAACTGATGTACATCCCAAACTCAGTGCCTGCATAAAGTAATCCCTGCCTTTTTTGATCAGCACGTACAACACGGGTAAAATGCATCGGATTGATTCCTGTTGTGATTAATTTCCAAGACTGCCCATAATCTTCAGTTTTGTAAACGTATGGTGCATAGTCATCTGACTTGTAACGGGTACCTGTAATGTAGGCGGCTCCCTTTTTGAAGGGGTCTACTTCAATGGCATTCCACATCATCCATTGTGGCGCATCTTTTGGCGTAACATTACTCCAGTTTTTGCCAGCGTCTTTGCTAATGTGTATCAACCCATCATCGCTTCCTGTCCACAACAGATCCTTTTCCAATGTGCTTTCTGTTGCAGTAAAGATGGTACAATAATATTCTACCGAGGTATTGTCTTTGGTGATGGGACCGCCACTGGACAATTGCTTGGATTTGTCGTTGGTAGTGAGATCAGGTGAAATCTGCGTCCAGCTGGCACCTTCGTTTTCGGTCATGAACAAGGCATTTCCTGCACAATAAAGCCTCTTTGGGTTATGTGGGGAGAAGAAAATGGGGAAGTTCCACTGAAAACGAAACTTCAGCACATCTGCACCAGCGCCCATTGGATTGTCTGGCCAGACGGAGATAGCCCTGTTCTCTCCTGTTCTGTGATCAAGTCTGGAAAGGTATCCACCGTAGTTTCCACCATAAACGATATCAGGATTAGTGGGATCTGCAACTACATAACCACTCTCTGAACCGGCAGTTACGTCCCAGTCCTGCTCAGTAATATATGCCCCATAAGTTGCTGACCTCACACGCAGCGTAGAATTATCCTGCTGGGCAGCGAGCACCCTGTATGGAAAGGAGTTGTCAGTACTTACCCTGTAGAGCTGTGAAGTAGGCTGATTCATGTAAGAACTCCAGTTATTCCCTTCATCAAAACTCACCTGAGCACCGCCATCATCCGCCACAATCATGCGTTTTCCATCCAGGGGATCAATCCATAGGTCGTGGTGATCACCATGAGGTGTTCTGACAGATTGAAAAGTTTTTCCACCATCCCTGCTTTTCATGAAATTAACATTGGGACAATAAACCAGGTTTTCATTTTTGGGGTCAACAAAGACCTTAGTATAATACCAGGCACGCTGACGGATGTTGTTGTCGCTACTTTGTAAAGACCAGGATTGACCACCATCTTCACTCATGTATAAACCACCCTTGTCATTTTCGATGATTGCATAAATCTTATCGGTATTGGAAGGAGCAATGGCAACACCAACAATTCCCCATGTACCCTTTGGTAATCCTTTAGAAGCAGTGATATTCTTCCATGTTTCACCGCCATCTGTACTCTTCCACAGTCCGCTGCCATCACCACCACTTTCAAGGCTATAAGGTGTGCGAATAACACGCCAAGAACCTGCATACAAAACGGAAGGATTTCCAGGCTCCATAACCAGATCGCTGATACCAGTCTGTTCATTGATATAAAGAACCTGCTTCCATGATTTTCCACCGTCAGTGGATTTAAAAACACCCCTTTCCTTATTGGGACCAAAAAGATGTCCGATTACACCAACCCATAAAATATTGGCATCGTCAGGATGAACAATGATGTTTGTAATATGCCTGCCATCTTTCAGTCCAATGTTGGTCCAGGTTTTACCTGCATCAATGCTTTTCCACATCCCGCCAAGTCCTTCGGAAACATTTCCACGAACTGTATTCTCACCCTCTCCAACATATATGATGTTGTCGTTGGATGGAGCCACTTCCAATGCGCCTATTGAACTGCCAAAAAAGCCATCACTGATATTTTTCCAGTTATTTCCGGCATCGGTTGATTTCCATACACCACCTCCGGTTGCCCCAAAGTAAAAGGTATTGCGGTTTTTATAACTTGCACCCACAGCACCACTTCGGCCACCACGAAAAGGCCCTATCAGCCTGTATTTAACATTGCCAAGCAATGCCTGATCATAGGCTGAAGGTTGCACTGGCTGTTTGGGCTCACTGGCCTTTTTCTTTTGTGCATTAATTCCTGAAGCCATAGATAGGGACAACAGGAAAAAAAGTATTTTTTTCATTTTAAAAGTTTTGGAGCATTAAATTTAATGTATTTAGGATTACTATTGCTCGTTCAACATAAACTTTGGCGGGGCAGCCTTTGGAATGACCAGTTCAGGAC
This sequence comes from Bacteroidota bacterium, assembly GCA_039805045.1. GTDB lineage: Bacteria > Bacteroidota > Bacteroidia > Chitinophagales > Chitinophagaceae > Pollutibacter. The sequence continues at coordinate 21,391 of JBDLUZ010000004.1, forward strand.
TGATATCAGGCATAGCTGATTTGATCTGACTGATATTAAATAGATTGGTATCGATGAAAGTCCAGGTTTTACCCTTATCAGCGGAAATCGCAATTAGTGCTGATGACAATTCAGCATTTCCGAGTAAAGTTGTCAAAAACATCTGTTGTGAGATAACAGCCTGAAGTGTATTCTTGAATTGTAGCACCGGCGATGGATTTCCAAAACTAATCCGGCTAACCCTGCCACCCACCTGTTCAACAACCTTGAAAGCAGAATCTGCCATCACCCTTAACTGGGTTTTTCCTCCTGCAAGCCTGATCATGGATGGATGCATGTAGCTGAGAAACCGTTCTCCGTCTTTTTTAACAAGTGCGTTTCCCATTTCCATTGCAGCCTGCTTGATGGCGGATTGATGTTGCTGGGCGCTGACGGCCAGGAAGCAATTAACAGCAAGAATCAGAGTGAATACAAATTTCATCAGATGTCTCTTTTTTTATAGATGTAAAATGCAAGAATCCATACCAAAAAGGTAAGTAGCAAAGTATAAATAACATGTTGCCCAATGGCATCGATAGCCATTTTATAATCCGCTTCATTGAATTTACCAATTGCAGGTGGTACAGGAATCAACCGGTCTGAAATTTCAAAAGGAAGAAAATGGCCGTAGTCATACCCTAGTTTTTGGGATTTCAGCTTAAATAAACCAACCAATATATTTTCAATGATGAATGTATAAAAAATAAATATCCCATACGCGATAAATGCCTTTCGAATCAACAATCCCAGCAAAAACGCTACAGAGAGCTGACTAAATAGCTGAAGTGAAAACAACAGGATATAATATGCTTTTTCATAAAGCACCGTGCTTTTAACTTCCTTTGTTGCAATGAATCCCAAAGTTGATGCTACAGCCATATAAAACACTGTAACGAGTAAAGTTATCAGCAGAACGCTGATGAATTTGCCCCAGATAAATGTATGCTTCTGCCAGCCATCAATAATATTCTGCCGGTGCGTTTTGAATTGAAATTCGTTGGTAATCAACATGATCACAACTACTGCTGGTATAAATGCAAAAAAAGAACTCAGGTAGGCGGTAGTATGAAATGTTTGCGGAAATGCAAATGGATTACCCAGCAACATTTTCATTAATTGTCCGCCCTGAGACGGTCCCTCTGCCGCATTTTTGAAAGCAAAATATGCAATAGCATTCACACCCGGGAATGAAATAGCTGTAATGGAAAGCAGCACCCAGAAAGCCTTGTAGTGCCTCACTTTCAACCATTCTGTCTGAAAAATATTTTTAATCATGTTATTCGCTTGTAAGTTCAAAAAACTTTTCTTCCAGCTTCTTCTTTTTCATTGTGATTTGAGACAACACAATGCCATTGTTGAAACAAAAGGAGTTTACTTCGGCAGGAGAAACTTTTCCTTTATCAAAAAAACAGGCTACTCCTTCAGGTGTATCTGCTACCCTTGAAACGCCCTTATATCCTTGCATCAGTTCAATAAGCCGATTTTCTGTTGCATTGAGAAGTAAACAATCTTCATCCGAAAGTACTGAATCCACGGAGCCTGAAGCAATCAGTTTCCCCCGCTTTAATATGGCCACATAATCACATACCTTTTCAACTTCATCCAGCAGGTGACTCGCCATGATAATGGTATGTCCAGATTGTGCGAGGCTTTTGATGAGCTCACGAATCTCTGCTATTCCAACCGGATCCAGTCCGTTTGTAGGCTCGTCCAGCAACAGCACTTTGGGATCACCCAGCAATGCAGCAGCAATGGCAAGTCGTTGTTTCATTCCAAGACTGTATGTGCTGAACCGGTAGTTTTTCCGTTCATGCAAATTAACTTGTTGCAATACCCTTTCAATGTCTTGGTAATTACCCCTCCCACTGATACTTTGAGTTATGCGCAGGTTTTGAACTGCAGTGAGATAATGATAAAGATTCGGGGTTTCGAGTAAAGAACCAATTCGCTTTCTATGAGAAGCATGAGGCGATTCACCAAACCATTTATATGTTCCGGAATCCGCCTGCAAAATATCAAGAATAATACTCAGGGTTGTTGTTTTTCCGCTGCCATTCGGACCTAAAATTCCGAACACTGAGCCCTGTGGTACATTAAAACTGAGGTTATCCAAGGCTTTTATCTTACCAAAGGCCTTAGAGATATTATTTATTTCCAGAATGAACATGGAGATTTTTGCATCCAAGTTAAGTTTATTTTACCCAACCGGATTTACCATTCATCCTTAAAGCATGATGTTACTGTGCTTTTAACTTTCTGTATTGATTTGCTTTTCTGGCACCAAAAGCAACACCTGCAGCCAACAGTAAGGTGAGCCCCCCATCAATGGGAACAAGATCTGCTACATCATCTTCGAAAGCAGGAGGATCAGAAGTTACGGCTCCAGGTTGATCTGTCACGCTACCACCAAAAGCAGGGGGATCAGATTGTGCCTGTATAGAAATAGCCACTAGCAGCAGCATCGCTAAACCCATTAACTTTAGGAATTGTACAGTTTTCATATCCAAATTTACAATTTATTGTACTTAATTTTTTAACAACTTTTCTGCCATCAACAGTTTTCCGGTTTTTTCAAGGAGCTGATATTGGTAGATGCCACGTAGTAACCTGCTCATGTTTACCTGATCACCACTTTTTATCTTTTTCTGTTCCAGCACTTCCCTACCACTCAGGTCATACACCTTCAGGGTCAACTCGCGTTGCATGCCGAGTTTGTACTCCACCTTCATCAGGTTTATCACCGGATTGGGATAAGTACGCACATAATCTCCATTGCTGTAATTCGTAACAGCTGTCACTACATTAGCAACAGTTTTAAACACAATATCAAAACGATCCGCAGCACTGCTCTTTGCGTCTGATGTGATGGTGTATGCCAGATCGATGTAATTCCCACCCCTGTCTATCATGTATTCCTTTGCCGTAAACTTATCCTTCAGATACGCCCTGCGTGTGCTGTCCGTCAGCATCTTATCCCAGAATACCCTGAGTGTATATTTCGTAGCTCTGTATTGTGTGATGTTCAGTGGTAATACCGTTCCTGTGTCAGGCAAGGCTCGCAGCTCCATGCTCAGCAGTGTATTGTTCTGCTTCACAGACATCGTCTCATCCAGGTTCGTGAACTTCCTGCCATCCTTCAGATCAACATTGTTGCTATAAGTTGCTGCAAACAAGACCCTTGTGGCATCAGCTGGTGTTCCGCCTATTGTCAGGCTGTCTGTTTCATAGAGTAACATACTCAGCGAAGCAAAGCCGCCCGTCTGCGTCACTTCGTTCCTTTGTTGTGTTATTGCTATCGTGTAGCCATCTTTACTGCCATCATTCTTTCCGAAAGTGGCTGTCTGGTTCGATGTTGCACCCTTACTTGCTTCCGTGAACTGTATTGCACTACCCGAAGCACTGCTTTGCACAAAGAACGCCTGTCCGGGTTGTACATACCTGTTTACGCCACTGCTCACATTGGCACTCGCATTCGTTACATAGTTATA
>JBDLUZ010000005.1:0-23883 GCA_039805045.1 Bacteroidota bacterium
ATCCACTCAGGTTTGTTGGTGATACGCGTATTGGCATCCCTGAATGACTCTACTACACTCAGTCTTTTAAGCGCATCCGCTTTACGCTGCTGGGAGGTTTCAGCCGCAGCAGTGTTGCGAAGGGTATAGCTCAATGAGTCAAGCTCAATCCTGCAAAGGAGGTCATATACCGCCTCAGCACCCATCTTGGCAATAAACTTATTCGGATCTTCATCAGGCAGATACTGATTTTCTTTGGGAAGGGTATCCAGCAAATCCAGGTATTCCTCTTCAGTGAGTAAATCACCCTGCTTTTTGCCCTTGTCTTCCATGATTCCAGGCTGGATGACAACAAAACGCTCATAATAAATGATGCTTTCAAGCTTTTTGGAGCTGATTCCAAGCAGGTAACCAATTTTATTGGGCAAACTCTTGAAATACCAGATGTGCACAACAGGAACAACCAGCTTGATATGCCCCATGCGCTCTCTCCTAACCTTTTTCTCAGTAACCTCAACACCGCAACGATCACAGACAATCCCTTTGTAGCGAATTCTCTTGTACTTTCCACATGCACACTCATAATCCTTTACAGGACCGAAAATCTTCTCACAAAAAAGGCCATCACGCTCAGGCTTGTAAGTTCTGTAGTTGATTGTCTCAGGCTTAAGAACTTCACCAAAAGACCTGTCCAGGATTGAATCCGGAGAAGCGATACTGATGGTAATCTTAGAAAATGATGATTTAGGGCGATTGTCTTTTTTGATAGCCATAATGCGATATCTTTTTTACAATGTTTTAACGCCGCTTGTTATTTCTGCCCCAATCTCACGTTTTGTAAAAAATTGATTTTCAAGTGTTTACAAAATAACAGACAGGACAAAATACGGGTTTGCCAAAATTAAGGATGGCAAAGGTAGGCAAAATGGCTGATTAAACAATAAATTTATTTGACGAAAGTCTTAAGATTCAGGCAATTGCATTCTGCTGAATCCGGTCTTTATAACGGGAAGATATTATTTCCTGTACCGGGACATTGTTTATTTTACTTTCGAGCCAGGACAATATATCCAGATACATGAATGACCGGCTTTCCATTGGATTTCCTTCGAGCTTTTTAAGTTTTTCAAATAGCTTGGAGAATCCGGCTTTTAACGCTCCCCTGCTCAATTGAAAAGAGCTTCTCAGGAAGGCAAAAATCTCATGCTCCACTATGCTGAGCGTTTGCATGCTCGACATGAACCGGTATACTGATCGAACCTGACTTTCAAGAATAACGTCATTTCCGGATTCATAATGTGCTATGAGGTGAAGCAACCTGGCATAGCATTGGATATCTGAGCGCAGATCAGCTTTCAGGTGAATAATTTTATTCAGGTAATCAATGCAGCTTCCATAGTCTCCACAACCAAAATACAGACAGGCAAATTTATAATAAAACACAAGCGTCCGGTGCCTGTCCAGCTGCATTTCAAACTCCTTAAGCTTGTGTTCGATATGTGGAATAAGCAGCAATCCATCAGAAAAAGTACCATCGAGAAAATGCCTGTTGATCTTTGCCAGGTGGAGGTAAACAAATCCCTGAACCCTGTTGTTGATGGTTGCCATTCCATCTTTAGAAAGATAAAATGCTTCAAATCTGTTAATCTCAAGTTCGAATTTTTTATCGTTTCGCAGCATAAAATGGGCATTCAACAGGTTATGCATACCCTTGATAAAATGCTGGCTTTCAACTTTTAGCATCTGAGGTTCCCGCTCGAATAGATCTACCCAACGCTGGCAATTGCGGTAGTATACCAGAAAATCCTGTAAAATAAATCCGAACCAGGCATAACTCTGGAACAGGTAAAGACGCTCATAAAAACCCTGAAATTCCGCTGCATTTTCCGGCAGCTGTTCTTTAAAAAACTGATTGACAGACGCAACATCAATGTTGTTTCTAACGTGACCGTTTTTGATATACCAACCATACATCTGTAAGGCAAGGCTGCTTAATTTACCCACCATGGTCAGTCGCTCGCTGAGCTCAGCAACCTCTCCTGAAATCTCCCCAGCCCTGTCTTCAAAGCTCCTGGTGATGTGAAGGGATTCTATTTTTTTCTCAAAAAACAAGGCCTGCATCCAAAAGGTTACCTGATGATAGGATTTTGCATACTCCTTTATTTTTTGCAAAACCTTCAAACTCTGGTGGTACAGTCCTTTGTTGTATAGGATCCTGGCATAATCCAGTTGTTCATGAAGCTGAATATCTACCGCATTTTCCTGCCTGATAAGCCTTAAACTGGCCAGTATCTGCCTGTACAAATGTGCTTTTAAATTGGAAAGCTGCTGTTTCTGTATCGTTTGATTCTTTTTGAGAATCAGGTCTTCGTCGTATATTTCTGTTTTGTCAATTGCATCAAAAAGCGTGATGATTTTCAGGTCATCCGAGTGCATATTTCTGCCTACATATAACTTAAAATTGCGCTTTTCCCCTTTATCAAGGGTTTTTATCAACTGAAAAAGTTCGTCTACAGAACGGTTGGGCATCGTAATTAGCTTTCACAAGAATCCTTTACTGATAAGGGTTCTATACACATGATAGTTGTTTACAAAGCGTAAAATACGACCTATTTTGGGAAAAGCAGGCACTGAAAATTGATTAATTTTACAGACTGCAGGTTAAAGCCTGCTATTTTCTCAGGAGAAACCCCTTAATATGGCCGACAACAAAATTTTCATTTTTGATACAACGCTGCGTGATGGAGAACAGGTTCCGGGATGTAAACTGAATACCCGTGAAAAAATTGAAATTGCCCTTGCTTTGGAAGAATTAGGGGTTGACATCATTGAAGCAGGCTTCCCGGTTTCGAGTCCGGGCGACTTTGAATCTGTTTCAGAAATATCAAAAATCATTAAAACTGCTACGGTTTGTGGTTTAAGCAGAGCAGTACAGAAAGACATAGAAGTTGCAGGTGAAGCACTCAGGCATGCGAAGCGGGGAAGAATTCATACAGGAATCGGGACATCAGACTCACACATCAAAAGTAAATTTAACAGCAACAGAGAAGATATTTTAATCAGAGCCGTTCAGGCTGTAAAGTGGGCCAGAAATTTTACTGACGACGTTGAATTCTATGCCGAAGATGCAGGAAGAACAGACAATGAATACCTGGCCCGAGTGGTTGAAGCGGTCATTGCTGCAGGAGCAACAACAGTGAACATCCCAGATACTACAGGTTATTGTTTGCCTTCACAGTATGGTGAAAAAATTGCTTTTCTCATCAATAACGTCAGCAATGTTGACAAGGCCGTGCTTTCTTGTCACTGCCACAATGACCTTGGGCTTGCAACAGCGAATTCAATATCAGGAGCCATAAACGGTGCCAGACAAATAGAGTGCACAATCAATGGTTTGGGAGAAAGGGCAGGTAATACAGCACTTGAAGAGGTTGTAATGGTATTGAAACAACACCCTGCACTTGGGTTGTATACCGGCATCAAAGCAGAAAGACTCAATCCGATAAGCAGACTTGTTTCTGATACTATGCGCATGCCTGTTCAGCCCAATAAAGCGATTGTAGGTGCAAATGCCTTTTCACATTCATCAGGCATCCACCAGGATGGCTTTCTGAAGGATGCACAGACCTATGAGATAATCAGACCAGATGAAGTTGGAGCAGAGACTTCAAAGATTGTTTTAACCGCCAGAAGTGGCCGTTCAGCATTGGCATACAGGTTTAAAAATCTGGGGAATGATTTTAACAGAAATGATATCGACTTTCTTTACGAACAGTTTCTTTCACTTGCAGATAAAATGAAAGAAGTCAGGGATAACGACCTGATAGCACTTGCCAATACCTATATACAATCACACCAAAATTGATGCAAGTCACAAAGAAAATAGCTGTATTACCAGGAGATGGGGTTGGTCCGGAGGTTATTAATCCTGCCATGCGTGTTTTAGATGCGGTAGCACAAAAATACGGATACCATTTTGAGTTTACTTTTGGAAGCATTGGAGCGGATGCCATAGAAAAATCCGGAACACCGTTGTCTGATGCTACACTTGCTGATTGCATTAAATCTGATGCAGTGCTGCTCGGCGCCGTTGGGCATCCCAAATATGACATTGATCCAACCCTTCCAGTGAGACCGGAAATGGGATTGCTCAAAATAAGGAAGGAACTTGGACTTTTTGCAAGCATCAGACCAGTAACCACATATCCTTCACTTTATCACTTGTCGCCAGTTAAATCTAATTTACTGGAGCATGTTGACATTGTTATCTTCAGGGAACTTACAGGTGGGATATATTTTGGAGAAAAAAAACATGATGCAGATTTCGAATCTGCATCTGATCAATCCATTTACACCGCAAAGGAAATCACTGCAATTGCCCGGGTTGCTTTTGACTATGCGAGCAAGCGGAGAAGAAAAATAACACTGGTTGACAAGGCAAACATACTGGAAACGTCCAGACTCTGGAGAAAAGTTGTAACAGCATTGGCTGCATCATACCCATCAGTTGAGTTAAATTTCATGTATGCAGATAATGCTGCCATGCAGCTCATTGTAAACCCATCACAGTTTGATGTTATCCTCACAGATAACCTGTTTGGAGATATTTTAAGTGACGAAGCAAGTGTTTTATCAGGTTCACTTGGCCTGCTGCCATCTGCATCTATCGGAACAGGTCCGGCTCTTTTTGAACCCATACATGGTGCGTACTCACAGACTGCAGGCAAGGATACAGCAAATCCCATCGGAACCATCCTTGCAGCTGCAATGATGATGGAATATTTTGGATTTAATGATGCGGCAGCAGACATTCGGGAGGCTGTACAGTGGGCTATCCAAAATGCCTTTGTATCTAAGGATATCGACCCTGTAAACTTCTACTTTACTTCTACCATTGGTGAATTGATTTGTGACTACATAACAGGAAAAACAGACCATGCAGTAAATAAGGGAAATATTCAGATCAGAAAATCCACCATAATATAGATTTATGCAATACTTCGACCAGGAAACTATATTATACCTGAACGGCGCTTTTGTAAAAGCACACGAAGCCAAAATCGACTTGTACAGCCAAACCTTGCATTATGGCTACGGTGTATTCGAGGGTATCCGATCATACAGAACAATTGATGGAGAGACCCGCATATTTAAAGCTGCCGAACACTTTGAGAGGCTCAGAGCATCTGCCAACGCCATCAACCTACCCTTTCATTTTGACCTGGAAGAATTAACTGCAGCCACATACCAGGTTCTTGCCATGAACAACTTGCAAGATGCCTACATCAGGCCACTGGTTTTTGCGCCGCCCAACATGACATACGCTTTTAATACAACTTCATTTATAACTATCCAGGCCTGGAAAATGCAACCCTTCCTTGGTGAAAAGCATTTAAGGATCATGAGTTCGTCGTTTCAAAGGCCTAATCCTGCAGGGTTTCATATTCACGCCAAGGCATGTGGCCATTATGTTAACTCAATCGTTTCATCCCAGGATGCCAAAAGACAGGGTTATGATGAAGCCCTTTTAAAAGACATGGAGGGCTACGTTGCTGAAGGCCCCGGAGCCAATGTTTTTTACGAAAAAAACAACCAGCTTTTCACGCCAGCTGAAGGATATATTCTCAATGGAATCACCAGGCAGACTATACTTGAAATCTGCAGGGATTTGCAGATTTCTGTTACTGAAAAACAAATTACACATGCAGAAATGAAGGAAGCAGATGCAGCTTTCTTTTGTGGCACCGGTGTAGAGGTAATTGGCTGGGAAAGCCTCGACAATGGGCTTTTTCCTGTTCATTTTGATCAAAGTATTTCAGGAATAGTCAGGAAGGCCTATCTTTCGCTGGTAAGATCAGATATGGTAAGCTATGAAAACTGTAAAAAAGAAGTATTGAACTTTCAACCATAAACTACCCACATCATGAATGAATTAAACAAGTACAGTAAAACCATAACCCAGGACCCAACGCAACCTGCGGCCCAGGCCATGTTTTATGGCATTGGATTAACTGACGAAGATCTGGCAAAAGCCCAGGTAGGTGTAGCCAGTATGGGATGGGATGGCAACACTTGTAATATGCATCTGAATGAGTTGGCAGCCCTGATTAAGAAAAGTATCTGGGAGAATGACCTTGTAGGATTGACATTTAACACCATTGGAGTCAGCGATGGCATATCCAACGGAACTGATGGTATGAGGTATTCATTGGTTAGTCGCGACGTAATCGCCGATTCCATTGAAACTGTTTGCGGTGCACAATATTATGATGGTTTGATTACAGTACCCGGATGTGATAAGAATATGCCAGGATCCATCATGGCCATGGGCAGGTTAAACAGGCCTTCAATCATGGTATATGGCGGTACAATTGCACCAGGACATTACAAAGGTGAGGATTTGAATATTGTATCAGCGTTTGAGGCCTTGGGCAAAAAAATAGCAGGACAACTAGACGAGGCAGACTTCAAGGGAATAGTTATGAATAGCTGTCCGGGTGCAGGTGCCTGCGGCGGGATGTATACTGCAAATACCATGTCTTCAGCCATTGAAGCCCTTGGCATGAGTCTCCCCTATTCGTCTTCCAATCCGGCCCTGAGTGAAGCGAAGAAAAACGAATGCAGGGATGCAGGCAAAGCCATCAGGTTATTGCTGGAAAAGGATATCAAACCATCTGACATCATGACAAGAAAAGCGTTTGAAAACGCTTTAACCATCATTGTTGCATTGGGAGGTTCCACCAATGCTGTTTTACACATGATAGCCATGGCCCACAGTGTTGGATTAACCCTTACTCAGGATGATATCCAACGCACAAGCGATAAGACCCCTGTGATTGCAGATTTTAAACCAAGTGGTAAATACCTGATGGAAGATTTGCACAATATTGGTGGTGTTCCGCTTGTTATGAAGTATTTGCTTCAAAAAGGGCTACTCCATGGAGATTGCCTGACCGTGACAGGTAAAACAGTAGCTGAAAATCTGGAAAACATACCCGATCTGGAATTTGAAAACCAGCAAATCATCAAACCACTGGAAAATCCGATAAAAGTAAACGGTCATCTTCAAATTCTTTACGGAAATATTGCAACAGGTGGAAGTGTTGCCAAAATCAGTGGTAAAGAAGGAGAAAAATTTACCGGTCCGGCACGTGTTTTCAACGGTGAAAAAGAATTGATTGCAGGGATCAGCAGCGGCAGGGTTCAAAAAGGCGATGTGGTTGTAATCAGGTATGTTGGTCCAAAAGGTGCTCCCGGAATGCCTGAAATGCTTAAACCTACTTCTGCCATCATAGGTGCTGGTTTGGGAAAGGATGTTGCATTGATTACAGATGGCCGCTTCAGTGGCGGAACGCATGGTTTTGTTGTTGGTCATATTACACCGGAATCGTTTGACGGTGGTGGACTTGCGCTTGTAGAGAATGATGATATGATTGAAATTGATGCAGTCAACAATACCATAAATGTTCTATTGGATGATGCTGTGCTCGAAGCCAGGAGAAACAATTGGAATCAACCTGCTTTGGCAGTTAGCAAGGGAATTTTGTATAAGTATGCCAAACAGGTAACAACAGCAGCTGAAGGTTGTATCACAGATAAATAAATTAAATACTATGCAAACAGAAACTATAACAGATATGGCTGTAACAGCTGAAATAAAAACTGAAATTTCAGGCAGTGAAGCAGTTTTAAATGCCTTGATCGCAGAGGGTGTTGAAACCGTTTTCGGGTATCCTGGCGGAGCTATCATGCCTATTTATGATGCCCTTTATGATTACAGGGATAAGCTGGAACATATACTTGTAAGACATGAACAAGGAGGCATTCATGCCGGTCAGGGTTATGCCAGAACATCCGGAAAAACAGGCGTTGTTTTTGCTACCAGCGGTCCGGGTGCCACCAACCTGGTAACAGGCTTGGCTGATGCCATGATTGACTCAACACCCTTGGTCTGTATAACAGGACAAGTCTTTGCACATCTCCTTGGAACTGATGCATTCCAGGAAACAGATGTCATCAACATCACCACACCTGTAACCAAATGGAATTATCAGATAACTGATGCCAATGAGATTCCTGCAATTATGGCAAAAGCCTTTTACATTGCCGGAAGCGGAAGACCAGGTCCGGTACTGATTGACATTACGAAGAATGCTCAATTGCAAAAATTTGATTATTTCGGATACACAAAATGTAACCACATCAGAAGTTACAGACCCAAACCGATTATAAGAAAAGAATATATCCGGGCAGCTGCTGAAATGATCAATAAAGCGGAAAGACCGCTGGTTATATTTGGTCAGGGTGTTATTCTCGGAAAAGCAGAGCAGGAATTCAAACAGTTCATAGAAAAAGCCGGACTCCCCGCAGCATGGACCATACTTGGATTGAGTGCGTTGCCTACAGATCATCCGCAAAATGTGGGCATGCTTGGGATGCATGGCAATTATGGACCAAATGTATTAACCAACGAATGCGATGTGTTAATAGCGGTAGGAATGAGATTTGATGACAGGGTAACAGGAAGACTTGACCGTTATGCAAAACAGGCCAAGGTAATCCACCTCGACATTGATCCATCTGAAATTGATAAAAATGTAAAAGCAGATGTACCTGTTTGGGGCGACTGTAAAGAATCACTTCCGTTGATTACTGCTTTGTTGGAAAAAAAGGAACACCGTGAATGGGTTTCAAGATTTACAGCTTGCATGGAAAAAGAAGTGGAATCAGTTATTCAGGATGAATTACACCCCACAGTTGAAATCATGACCATGGGTGAGGTAATTTATCAATTAAACCAATTAACCAATGGAGATGCAATCATTGTAACAGATGTGGGACAGCATCAAATGGTTGCCTGCAGGTATGCCAAATTCAACAGTACCAAAAGTAATGTCACTTCAGGCGGACTTGGAACAATGGGATTCGCGCTTCCAGCAGCTATAGGGGCCAAATACGGTGCAATGGATAGGCAGGTTGTGGCTGTGATTGGAGATGGTGGCATTCAGATGACCATTCAGGAACTGGGCACCATCATGCAAAACAACATTGATGTCAAAATCCTCATTCTGAACAATCGATTCCTAGGTATGGTAAGGCAATGGCAACAACTTTTTCATGAAAAGAGATATTCCTTTGTGGATATTGAAAGTCCTGATTATGTTGCAGTAGCCAAAGGTTACCGCATAGCAGGTAATTCCATATCCAAACGAGCCGAATTACAGGATGCATTGGCAACAATGCTTAACCATAAAGGAGCCTATTTGCTGGAGGTTTTTGTTGGCAAAGAGAACAATGTTTTCCCAATGGTTCCGCAGGGATGTGGCGTAAGCGAAATAAGATTAAAATAAGTCAAATGAAAAATGAATATACTCTTACAATCTACACAGAAAACCAAGTTGGTTTACTGAATAGAATAGCCATCATGTTTTCAAGGAGAAAAATAAACATTGATAGCCTTAATACATCTCCTTCAGAAATTGAAAGTATCCATCGTTTCAATATCGTCATCACAGAAACAGAAGAAACCGTAAGGAAGATTGTGAGACAGGTTGAAAAACAGGTTGATGTTTTAAAAGCTTACTACCATACCAACGATAACATCATATGGCAGGAACTTGCTTTATATAAAGTTCCTACAGAAATTGTAGCTGAAAAAATCAAAGTAGAAAGGTTACTCAGGAGTTATGGTGCAAGAGTGGTAGCCATTACAAGGGATTACACCATATTTGAGACAACCGGACAGCGAGCAGAAACAGACAAGCTGATTGAAGTTTTGGCTCCATACGGATTGATTGAATTTGTAAGAAGCGCGCGTGTTGCAATTATCAAAGACAGCAAAGGATTTCATGAAAAGTTAAGGGAGTTTGAAGACGCTGAACCACTTACCTCCCTGACTGATGATTTTATATCTGAAGAAGAATCAAATTCTACAATCGTTTAAGTTTTTAATATACAATCAAAACCAACAAAACAACAGGATTATGGCAAAGTTAAATTTCGGTGGGGTTGAAGAGAATGTAGTTACAAGGGAAGAATTCCCACTCTCCAAAGCACAGGAAGTATTAAAAAATGAAGTAGTAGCTGTTATTGGCTACGGTGTTCAGGGTCCAGGGCAGGCGTTGAACCAGAAGGAAAATGGTGTAAATGTAATTGTGGGTCAGCGTAAAAATTCAAAAACATGGGACAAAGCCATTGCTGATGGATTTGTTCCCGGAGAAACTTTGTTTGAAATTGAAGAGGCCCTTGAGAAAGGTACCATCATTTGCTACCTCCTCAGCGATGCCGCTCAGATTGCTTTATGGCCTACAGTTAAAAAGCATCTTACCCCAGGCAAAGCATTGTACTTTTCACATGGCTTTGGCATTACCTACAATGAGCAAACTGGCATCATCCCGCCAGCAGATGTAGATGTATTTCTTGTTGCACCAAAGGGTTCAGGTACCTCACTCAGAAGGATGTTCCTTCAGGGCAGGGGATTGAATTCCAGCTATGCAATTTTCCAGGATGCAACCGGAAGGGCTCACGAACGTGTTGTTGCTTTAGGTATTGCAATTGGAAGTGGCTACCTTTTTGAAACCAATTTCAAAAAAGAAGTTTTCAGTGACCTTACCGGTGAGCGTGGCACACTGATGGGCGCAATTCAGGGTATTTTTGCTGCTCAGTACCAGGTTTTACGTGAAAGAGGACACACCCCTTCCGAAGCCTTCAATGAAACCGTTGAGGAGTTAACACAGTCACTTATGCCGCTTGTTGCTGAGAATGGAATGGACTGGATGTATGCCAATTGCTCAACAACTGCTCAGCGTGGTGCACTTGACTGGTGGAAAAAGTTTAGAGATGCTACACTTCCTGTATTCAACGATCTGTATGACAGTGTTGCAACTGGAAAAGAAAGTCAACGCAGCATTGATAGTAATTCACAACCAGACTACCGTGAAAAACTTGAAGTTGAACTGAAAGAACTCAGAGAGAGTGAAATGTGGCAGGCAGGTAAAACAGTCAGAAGCCTTCGTCCGGAGAACCAAGGCAAATAATTTGATATTATTTCAAATACCAAGGGCAAATCAATTGATTTGCCCTTTTTTTATCCCCCAAATGAAACGGAAAAATGCTTTGGCTGTATTATATTTGCAAAAACTCACTTATACATGAATCTCCACGAATATCAAGCCAAGGAATTACTGAAGAAGTATAATGTACCTGTTCAGGAAGGTGTTGCATGCAGCACAGTTGCAGAAGCTGTAGCGGCATACGAACAAATCAAGGATAGAAGCGGAAGTAAATTTGCTGTAGTAAAGGCACAAATTCATGCAGGAGGAAGAGGAAAAGGCCAGGTAATAGAAACAGGTATCAATGGCGTAAAAGTGGGTAAAAGTCTTGAAGACATTCAGGAATTTGCTGAAAAAATACTTGGTGGCACGCTTGTTACCATACAAACAGGTCCGGCCGGTAAACTGGTAAGTAAAATATTGGTTGCTCAGGATATGTATTATGATGGCCCATCTGAAAGAAAAGAGTTTTATTTATCCATTTTGTTAGACAGGGCTACTGGACAGAATGTTATCATGTACAGTACTGAAGGAGGAATGAACATTGAAGATGTTGCACATGACACTCCTGAAAAAATATTCCGTGAAAGTGTCCACCCTTCAGGCGGATTACAGGGTTTTCAGGCTCGCAAAATAGCTTTTAACCTAGGATTAAGTGGTGATGCTTTCAAGAATATGGTAAAATTTGTTACCAATCTTTACAACGCATACGTAGGCCTCGACTGTTCCATGCTTGAAATCAATCCGCTCTTTAAAGCTTCTGATGATAAAATCATTGCAGTTGACTGCAAAATGGGCATTGACGAGAATTCATTGGGAAGACATGCTGATCTTGCAGCAATGAGGGACCTTTCAGAGGAAGATCCAACCGAAGTTGAAGCGGGAAAATTCAACCTTAATTTTGTTAAGCTGGATGGTAATGTTGGATGTATGGTAAATGGCGCTGGTCTTGCCATGGCAACCATGGATATGATCAAATTAAGTGGTGGTGAGCCTGCAAACTTCCTGGATGTAGGGGGAACTGCTAATGCACAAACAGTTGAGGCTGGATTTAAAATCATCATGCAGGATCCGAATGTGAAGGCAATCCTCATCAATATCTTTGGTGGTATTGTGCGTTGCGACAGGGTTGCATCTGGTGTTATTGAAGCTTACAAAAACCTTGGCAACATCAATATACCTATTATTGTAAGGCTTCAGGGTACCAATGCTGTTGAGGCTAAAAAACTGATTGATGAAAGTGGTCTTCAGGTGCAAAGTGCAATATTGCTGAGTGAAGCTGCGGAATTGGTCAAACAAGCGGTTGCATAAACCCGAATAATAAATCTACATTGAGGCTATCCATTGTAATCAGCATAATTTCTTTTTCTTTTGTAACCCTTTTCACATTTGGGCAAAGAAAGAATACAGAATTCAAATACAACATCAAAAAGCTGAATGGATCAGTAAAGGTTGACGGACAGGAGGAGCAAGCATGGTCATCTTGTGAAGTTGCGAGTGATTTCCATATGGTACTGCCTATGGATACCAGCAAAGCAATGGTGAGAACAGATGTAAAAATGGCTTACGACAAAGATCATCTGTACATCTTAGCTGTATGTTACAAGTCTAAAAACCAGCCTTATATGGTAGAGTCCTTGAAAAGGGACTTCAACTTCGGTAAAAACGACAACTTTTTACTCTTCATGGATCCTTTCAACGACCAGACGAATGGATTTACTTTCGGATCCAACGCTGCTGGCGCACAATGGGATGGTTTACTCTATGACGGTGGAAAGGCTGACCTAAACTGGGATAACAAATGGTCATCAGCCGTATCTTATGACGACGAAAAATGGATATGGGAAGCATCAATTCCATTTAAAACCATAAGGTATAAAAACGGTATCACAACTTGGGGAATTCAATTCAGCAGGTTAGATATTACAAAAGCTGAAAAGTCGAGCTGGGCACCTGTTCCACGACAATTTCCGACAGCATCTCTTGCCTACACAGGACAATTAATCTGGGATGAGCCACCACCCGAGGCCGGAACCAATATTTCAGTTATTCCTTATGTTCTTGGAGGGGGCACCAAGAACCATGAAGCAAATAAACCTACAAGTTATAAAAGACAAATTGGGATTGATGCAAAAGTTGCGGTAACATCTTCATTAAACCTGGACTTAACTGTTAATCCGGATTTTTCGCAGGTGGAGGTTGACCGTCAGGTTACAAACCTGGACAGGTTTGAGCTTTTCTTCCCGGAAAGGAGACAGTTTTTTATTGAAAACGGAGACCAGTTTAACAATTTTGGATACAATAGCATTCGCCCATTCTTTTCAAGAAGAATAGGATTAAATGCCCCTATTCAGTTTGGTGCCAGGCTAAGTGGTAAATTGAATAAAGACTGGCGGATGGGGTTCATGAACATGCAAACTGACAGGGTAACCGATACCAAAACCCCTATACAAAACTATACTGTATTTGCATTACAAAGGAAGGTTTTCAGCCGTTCAAATCTGGGTTTAATCTTCGTTAACAGGAATCAGATTCTATCCAGGGACGAAAAAGACCCCAGTTATCTCGTTAATCCGTTCAACCGCAATATCGGCATTGAATACAATTTGGCTTCGGCAAATAATCTTTGGACGGGTAAAGCATTTTTACTCAGATCTTTGTCTAATTCAAAAAGTAAAGAGGATTGGGTGCATGCGGCAAATTTACAGTACAGCAGTAAAAAGTGGCTTGCATCCTGGCAACAGGAATATGTTGGCAAGCAATATACAGCTGATGTAGGATACGTTCCTAGAAAGGATTATTTTAAATTAACCCCGGGAATTGCCAGATTTTTCTTTGTTAAAAATCCAAAAATTGCAAGCCATTCTGTCAAAATTGAATCTTTCAATTTTTTTGACCGTTCATTCAATTTTACAGAGAATACAACATTCATGGCCTACACGCTGGCGTTGAGAAATCAATCGACTTTCACCCAGTGGATTTCCAATGATTACATCAAACTGCTTCAACCATTTGACCCAACCAACTTCAATAAAGACACTTTAGCAAGAGGCTCAAAGCACCAATGGAATGCTATTGGTAATCAGTATACGTCGAAGCCCCAACAATTGCTGACATACGGATTTTCAACAAGGTTTGGCGGGTATTATCAGAATGGCTCAAGAACCTTCATCAGTGTTGACCTGGGTTATCGGTTTCAACCATTCGTAAGTGCAACCTTAAGTGCCAGTTATAATCATATAAGCCTCCCGCAACCCTGGAACAAAACAACATTTTGGCTTGTTGGTCCAAGAATTGATGTGACTTTCACAAATACACTCTTCTTTACCACATTTATTCAGTACAATAACCAACAGCAAAATATTAACCTGAATACAAGGTTACAGTGGCGGTACAAGCCAGCATCAGACCTCTTTATTGTTTATACAGATAACTATTACCCAGCTCCATTCAATGTAAAAAACAGGGCGCTTGTATTGAAGTTTAATTACTGGTGGAATCTCTGATGTAGTTTCGCTGTTAAGCGAAATCACTAATCACTTGAATCAACCTATATAATTACATTTTCTTCGCATCTTCCAGGAATTGTGCAAGTCCCAGATCTGTAAGTGGGTGTTTAAGTAGTCCAAGTATTGAAGACAACGGACATGTACAAATATGTGCCCCTGCTTCTGCTGATCGCACGATATGCAATGGGTTTCTGATTGAAGCAGCCAAAATTTCGGTATCAAATCCCTGAACCTGGTAAATGTGTGCAATCTGAGAGATCAGGTCGATTCCATCCCAGTTACTGTCATCAATGCGACCTATAAATGGAGAAACATAAGCGGCACCTGCCTTTGCAGCAAGTATGGCCTGACCAGCAGAAAAAACGAGTGTACAATTTGTTCTGATTCCGTTATCAGTAAACCACTTTATTGCTTTAATGCCATCCTTAATCATAGGCACCTTTACAACAATATTACGATGAATGGCCGCCAGGGCCTTTCCCTCTTCAATCATGGAAGCAAAGTCTGTTGAAAGTACTTCAGCACTAACATCACCATCCACCAGCTCACAAATATCAGCGTAATGCTGTAAAATGTTTGCATTACCTTTTATACCTTCTTTTGCCATCAATGATGGATTTGTGGTAACCCCATCAAGAATACCAAGATCTGCAGCTTCTTTGATATGAGCAAGGTTTGCGGTATCAATAAAAAATTTCATATAAAGTCTGTTGTAGTTGCGAGTTAAAAAATCTGTATATGAATTCGGTTGAATTTTAAACAAAAAAATGGCAGGTTGATTACATCGCACCGCTCAACCACCTACCCTTGCTACCTTCCGGTCCTGGGGGATTTCAGCAGGAGCTGGTCGTGTAAGACCTGCCACTGCAAATATAGTAATTTCATCTGAATTCTTTATTGAATTGGCTATTGAATTGCCTAATTCCAATCAGTTCATCATATCTTCCCCCAAGTGATCTGAAATACACCAATACCAGGTAGTTATTTTCAGTTTCCCAAGTATCCTGTTCAGTGAGTGTACTCTGGTAGAGTGGTTTTCCATTTTGAAATGTTCTCAACACGTATTGATAATCATAGTAACCCTGCTTCAGCAGCAGGGTTCCCTCGTAACTACCCTTATCAGGATTAAATTGCATCAGCGCATCAGGATCTTTTCCATAATTTGATATTTCACCCATGATAATCAAATCAGCATTATTATATGGCTGACCGTTTGGAGGCCTGAAACTGAAATTTACAGTTGCATAATCTGCATTCCAGAAAGGATTGATTTGCTCAGTAGTTTCCTGCATATACATGCCATTCAGGTCTCGGTAATAGAAATACTGTAGAGGCAGCCGGGGCTGATCTTCCTTGACGAATAAAGTAAAGGCTGAATCAGAATTTTCCTGTCTTTTAATCCTGTCTCCCAACAGTCTGAAACTTCTCAGGTTAAGCCACCGAAACTCTTTGCCTGCAGGCATAATCATTTCATTTTCGTTGCTATACTGCAGCATATCTTGTTTCATAAAAGTTGGTGCACCTATTTTAAGCAAATTATCCCATCTGTAATTTTGCAGTACATTGATTTTGATTTGTTGCTGCGGGTATTGAATACCAAGATTTCGGGTATCCAGCATAATTTGGAACCGGTGATGCGTCTGAAAATATTTTTGATTAGAAGGTAACAACAGTTGGGTACTGAGACTCATTTTTTCATCAACAACTAAAAATCTTCTTGTAAAAGATAATTTTGAAGTGTCTCCATTCAAAAAAACTTTGAGCAAATAGTTGCCAGATTTAGTTGGAAAAGCATTTCTGTCAGGAATTGTTGCCTGGTAATGTGTATATTTTTTGAGTGCAATTGAAGCGTTTCTATAGGTTGAAATTCTTACCTGAGAATAACCCTTGAGGTAATCAAATTGACTCAACTGCGCTGGAGTCCAGTCTGCATTACACAAAACAAAAGTATAATAGTAATTCCTTACTCCCCCATCTAAATCATCAAAATGCAACTCAAGTTGATCCGCTGAATTGAGCCTGATTATTGGATAGGAAAGCTGATCTCCGAATTTTGAAAATTTTATCGACTTAATCGCTGCGTTATATGTTACATCCGGTAATCTTTGAGTAAATGCGGAAATCGTTATTGATAAGAATATTGTCAATAAAAGTGTTCTTACAAGCATTCCGGTATTTTATTTCGAAATTAATCAATAATTGATTAGTAATTTTATGTCACAAGAACAGCCGAATTGAAACTTCCACTTAGAATAGTCAGTAAATTAATTTTTGCCCCAACTGGTGCTTTTTCAAGGTTTATCATGCGCATTTCCATTGCAGCAACAACAATCAGTGTAGCAGCAATGATTATTTCACTTTCATTTATCAATGGCTTCCAGGAAGTTGTAGCTGCAAAAATCTTTAACTTCTGGGGGCATATAAGGGTGCAGCATTATGAGCCTGTAAAGGTAGCCATTGCTGAAGAAACGCCAATTAAGTCTACAGCTGCTATTACAAATCTAATCAGGTCAAGTAACAATATACAATCTGTTACAAGTTTTGCAACCCGCTCTGCAATTTTAAATGCAAATGGCACAATTGAGGGTATTTTGTTAAAAGGGGTTGATGGAGATTATCCATTCTCAAAACTGAATCAATTTCTGATTGCAGGAAAATGGCCTAACGTTTCAGCAAATAATAATGAAATTGAGGTTGCCATATCAAAATTTACAGCCAATGAACTCGGGATTGGTGTTGGTGAAAAACTACTTATTTATTTTATTCTGGATAATGGAGAACAGCCGAAAACCAGAAAAATAACCATCAGTGGTATTTTCAATACGGGAATTGATGTATATGATAAAATATACGCGCTAGGACCATTATCGCTTATTCAAAAGATGAATAGCTGGGGTAACGATCAGATTGGTGGTTATGAAATTGACCTGAAAGATGAAAAGACCATGAACGAAACTGGAGAACTTTTATTCAATTCACTACCACCCGGACTAAATGCGGTAACGCTGAAGGAATTATCGCCTGAAATTTTTGACTGGCTCAATTTACAGGATACGAATAAAATTATACTTATTGTTGTGATGAGTATAGTTGCTTTTATTAATCTGATTACATGCTTGATTATTTTATTACTGGAAAGAACATCGATGATTGCAGTTCTCAAAGCATTAGGTGCCCGTAATCGAACTATTCAGGATGTTTTTATTCTTTATGGATCCTGGATTTCAGGCATTGGTATTTTACTTGGCAGTTTTACTGGTTTAGGAATTTGTTTTTTACAACAAAAACTAAAATTTATCCGGCTCAATGAAGAAGCCTATTATGTAAGCACTGCTCCCGTTTCCATTGATTTGTTTCAAGTTTTTCTTGTTATCACTGGTACATTTTGCATTTCCATGCTGGTATTGATTATTCCTTCATTTATTGTAAAAAAAATCAGTCCAGTAAAAACGTTACAATTCAGGTAATCAATCTGTTATTTTTGATAATAAAATTGCAGCAGCTACGGCAGCATTGAGTGATTCTGCTTCTCCTCTTCTGGGTATGGTGATAGCTTTATCAGCCATTTTACGCAAAGAAACCGAGACACCTCTTGATTCATTTCCAATAATCAATATAGTTTTCTCAGGAAATAAAAACTTGTTGTACGGTTCACCGTCAAGTACTGCAACGCATGGCGTATACATGCTATTATCTTTTATGAATTGCTCAATGGGCATATAAGTAATGTTTACCCTCAATAAACTACCCATTGCGGATTGAACTACTTTTGGATTATACGCGTCTACGGAATCTGGAGAACAAATAATCTGATTCACACCAAACCAATCGCATGTCCTTATGATTGTGCCCAGATTACCCGGATCCTGAATCTGATCAAGTGCAACAACAACGGGATTATCATGCGGGGTAAAAATGCCTAACGCTGGCTTATTTAAGACAATGAGTACTTCATTAGCAACAGACAATCCTGTGATTTTCTGAAGTTCAAACTCTTGAACCTCATGTACAGATATATCATTTGTCAGCTTTCCGCGATTTTTAACAATCCATTTTTCAATTGCATAAACAGCCTTTATAAGGTGACTATATGAGGATAATATTTCATCTGCCATTTTAACCCCCTCCATTACAAATACACACGCCTCATCCCTGAATTTTTTTTGGGATAAACTTTGAATATATTTGACTTCTGATTTTGGGAGCATATTCTTTAAAATTTAATTATCTGGTGACAGCTGATTTCAAAACATTCAAAAGTTATATAAATTTCATCATGCTGTTAGCACTGCTGGCATCATGCACTATTGTAAGAAAAGCACCTGTAAATTCTGCATTTATTTTTGAAAATAACATAAAAATTACAGGAAAGTTATCAAAAAAAGAAATCAAGGAATTGACATTAAGGTTAAATGAACAAATTGAAGACAGTGCACAGATAAGAAAAGCTTCGAAGATACCATGGCCATCTTTTCCATGGATTATTCCAGTTCCGGTAATGTCAAGCCCCTATCCCTTTAAAACTGGCCCTGTTAAACAGTCTGTGCTCAACATGCAATACTTTATGGCAAGTATAGGGTACAGAAGAAGCATGGTAAGTTTTGATACAACAATAAAAAGACATAAAGATCAAATCAGGGCAATCACCAATTTTAATGTGCAGGCAGGACCGATCACAAGAATAGATTCAATTACTTATGACTTTGAAAACATCATTCTTGATTCACTGGTCAAAATTACTAACGGGGAGTCTGCAATTCAAAAGGAAAAAAAATTAAACTATTCCTTAATTGACAGGGAAATAAGCCGGTTAACTGAACTCTTTCAGAATAATGGTTTTGCAAGATTTACAAAAGAAGATATCATAGCAGAAATAGATACAGGGTCAAATGAATTATTAAGTCCAATGACCGATCCTTTCAATTATGCGTTATTGTTAAGCAGTATTAAAAACAAGGCATTGATGCCAGAGGCGGACATATTTTTTAAATTAAGAAATTCATCCTTTAAAAATCATTTAAATCAGTATACAATAGGAAATGTATTTATAGAACCAGACACAGATCCGGAAGACAGTGTTCAGTTTACTACAAATCAATACAAAGACAGCCTTCCGGGTATATATGTTTTGCAAACACGCAATCTTTTTAACAATGATTTTATTAAAAGTCAGATTCAAATCATCCCTTCCGGTACATACACCCGGGAGGCGTACAATAGAACAATTAACCAGTTAAATAAACTTGGAGTATGGCAAAATATCAATATTTCAAGTGAGATAAACGATAGTCTGAATAAAATTGATTACGCCCTAAAACTGCAGCCAGCTAAAAAACAATATTTCAGCATTGATTTGGAAGGAAGCAGCATTGTAAATACATCACAACTGGTTCAGGTTGGAAGCGGAAGAGTGGGACTGGCCAATAACTTTACACTCAGAAACAGGAATATAGGAAAAAAAGCAATTCAGCTTGAAAACAGCCTTAGAACAGGCATTGAATTCAATAATTTTAAAAGAATCCTTTCAGGAGAAATAACACTTACAAACAGGATGACTTTTCCAAAACTGGTTGCACCAATAAGTGAAAAATTGAAAGGATATTTTCAACAAGCCAGAACTATTGCATCAGTTGACTTTTCATACATTGATCGTTTCAGGTTCTTTCAGCTGAATACGGTAAACACTTTCATTGGCTATGAATGGAGACCTGGGCCTTTCAGTTCCTGGCAATTCAAACCTATTAACATTGAATTTACACAATTCAGACCAGACAGTCTTTTTTTACAATCCATACAAGACTTCCCGTTATTGCTGTATACATACAACAATGGATTGATTATTGGCATGAATGCTGTGTTTAACAGAAATCTTACACCATCCAATTCCAGAAATATTAGTTTGCTGAAAGTTTATGCCGAAGAAAGTGGTTTATTGGCAGGATCTCTCTTTAAAAAACAAACAGAACAGGGTCGCATATTTGAAAATCTTTACCGGTTTATCAAAGCCGATGTTGAGATTAAACACATCAAGTCATATCAAAAAAGCAGCCTCCACCTCAGAGCATACGCAGGTGCAGGCCTGGCGCTCAATACAAGTTCAAGAAAAGGTCAGGTAACTTTACCATTTTTCAAGAGTTTTATCGCTGGCGGTCCCAATAGTATGCGTGGTTGGTCCATAAGAAAACTTGGAATAGGATCAAATATATTTTTTGATACTGTAGCCAATGGACGATTTAACGACAAATATGCTGATATTCAGCTTGAAGGAAATATTGAATACCGCTTTAACTTATTCCCATTTTATGGTTTCTGGATGCGCGGTGCAGTTTTTTCCGATATAGGAAATATTTGGTTTAGGGACAATCTTAATGGCAGTTTACCTGGATCTGGGTTTAAATTGAATAAACTTGGAAAAGATATTGCCATAGCAAGTGGTTTTGGAGCAAGAATTGATTTCAGCTATTTTCTACTCAGATTTGACTTGGGATTTCCGGTGAAAGATCCCAGGTATGGACCGGAAAATAAAGGTAATGCGGCAGCAAGTCAGTTTTATGCAGATAAAGCGGGAGGATGGTTCGTTAAGGATGTTTGGAACAAGCCAACATTTCAATTTGCTATCGGATATCCCTTTTAATTAGATTTTATCCAATTGCATCTGTTGCATTTTTTCAACCATTTTATAGGTAGCCGGGCAGTACGTTAAATTCTGTTTATGAACATGAATGTATGCTTTCATCTTCTTTTTTGTCAAATGCGGAAAGCCAGAACAGTCTTCAGGCCTGATCGTGTATATTGAACACATATTGGATTTAAGATCAAGAAACTGACAAGGTGTTGTTTTATTCATCCAGTCGCCACTTTTATCCAGGTAAAGCCATTTTTCCTTGAATTCCTCCGGAGTTTGTCCGAAATGACTGGAGATCCTGCTCAAATCACTTTTTGTAAATGTTGGAGTCATTACACGGCAACAATTTGAACAGGTCAGGCAATCAGTCTCTTCCCAAACTTGTTGGTCAACTTCTTCGGCTATTTTATCGAGGCGCCTTGGCGGATTCTTTTCAAGGCGACTCAGAAAGAGTCTCATTTTCCGCTTATTCGTCTCTACTGATTTTTTAAATGCTTTAAGATTTATGGATTTCATAGCACTGAACAAAAAGTAATAATTGTAATTTAGATTGAAATTTAAGATAAACAATATTTCCAAATTAGAATCTGAAAATACCAGGGATGTGGGATTCATACAAAAAGGGCTTCCTGATCCATTTAAAACTTGAGAAATCGTTATCCCTACATACAATAGAAGCATATGGGGCAGATTTGGAGAAATTAATCCAGTTTTTAGCACTGACCTCCAGCAATCATTCACCTGCAACACTTGATTTATTATCCTTGCAAGCATACATAAAATGGATTGCTGAACTGGGAATGAGTGACCGTTCTCAGGCAAGAATCATCTCAGGAATTAGAGCTTTTTACAGGTATTGTTTGCAAGAAGAGATCACTAAAAATGACCCAACAACACTTTTGACTGCACCCAAACTGAAAAAAACGCTACCCGACACGCTGACATTTGAAGAAATTGAAAGCATAATTGCCCAGGTAGACTTGAGTAAACCAGAGGGCGCCAGAAATAAAGCCATATTAGAAACCCTATACAGTTGTGGTTTACGTGTCAGCGAATTGATCTCGTTGAGACGATCACATATTTACAATGAAATCGGTTTTCTACGGGTAATTGGAAAGGGCGATAAAGAAAGGCTTGTTCCTATTGGAAAAGATGCCTTAAGATGTATCCAAATTTATCTCAATGAGATTCGAATCCATCAAGTAGAAAAGAAAGGATTTGAAGATTATATATTTATCAACAGAAGGGGTAAAGGACTATCAAGGGTAATGGTATTTTACATCATCAAGGAATTGGCACAAAAAGCAGGAATTTTAAAAAATATCTCACCACACACTTTCAGACATTCCTTTGCTACACACCTTGTGGAGGGCGGAGCTGATCTAAGGGCAGTTCAGGAAATGCTGGGACACGAAAGTATAACCACAACTGAAATATACACACACCTTGATAAAAACTTTCTAAGAGAAACACTCAGAAAGTATCATCCCGGATTCAAATAAATAATTTAGTTTCGGGTAACATACCAAAAAATAAGTACATGAATGTTAGAACTTTAAAGTTGCTGAGAAAAATTGGAATTGCAGAGGGCGTTTCATTTCTTATACTGTTACTTATTGCAATGCCTTTGAAATATTGGTTCGGACAACCACTCGCTGTAAAGTATACTGGATGGGCACATGGCTTTCTTTTCGTGTCTTATGTTGCACTCGCCTTTTATGCAAAAGAAACCTACAATTGGCCATTTAAGAAATTCATTTTAGCATTTATGGCGGCATGGCTGCCACTGGGGACTTTCTTTTTTGACGCCAGGCTAAAAAAAGATGAATACGAGCTCCTGAAAAATAACAATTGAATTGACTAGTTTTACATCAAATTTTAAGAAATGAAAAAAATACTCTCAAGTCTTTTTTTAATCGCGGCTGTTTATATGGTGCAGGGCCAGGCTTTAAAAACGCCAGCTCCATCTACTGGGCAGACTGTAAAACAGGAATTCGGTCTGGGCTCAATTGAACTCTCTTATGCAAGGCCTAATGGGAAGGGCAGAACAATATTCGGAGATCTTGTACCTTATGGAGCTGTATGGCGCACAGGAGCTAATGGTGCGACTACACTTACATTTTCAGACGAAGTCATCATTGGTGACAAAAAAGTTCCTGCAGGAAAATATGGACTCCTCAGCATTCCTGGAGCTACAGAGTGGACTATCATCATTACAAAGCAGGTTGATGTAACCTCGCCATCGGCATACAAACAAGAGATGGATGTTGTCAGGTTGAAAGCTACTCCCCAGAAACTACCTTTTTCAATCGAAACATTTATGATCGCTTTTGACAATGTAAAAGCCGATGCGATAGAAGTAAGTTTGTTATGGGCAAACACTTCTGTTGCCTTTACCATCAAAGCAGATATTGATACCAAAATCATGGGACAGATTGATAACCTCATGAATAAAGACAACAAACCTTATTTCAATGCCGCCATGTATTACATGGATAACAACAAGGACCTGAATAAGGCTGCTGAATGGCTGAATAAAGCAACAGAGCAAACACCAACCGCATACTGGGTATGGTATCAAAAAGCCCGTTGTCTGGCCATGTTGGGAAAAAAATCTGAAGCCAAAACAGCTTCTGATAAATCACTTGAACTTGCAAAAGCAGGCAAGAATCCTGACTATGTTACTTTAAATGAGAAGCTCCAGGCAAGCCTCAAATAA